>NZ_JAVJRX010000199.1:0-2435 GCF_040219735.1 Coleofasciculus sp. G1-WW12-02
TAGTCGAGATTAGAGGACTCGTTGCCGTGGGACACACGGTGGTTAAGCTTTCTGAGGGTAAAGGTTCCGTCCACCGAAGACGTTAAACTCTGCCTCCCTGTGACGGAAGAATCCCCCGCGTTTTAACCGGGGGAGTGTCAAGGATTACGATATTATGCCGAACATTTGGGATTGGCAAAGCGGTGGCAGGAGTTGTATGAATTGGCTCGTAATCAAGAATTTGTCACGGCTCAACGGCAGCATTTACCAGAACAGCCGGATTTGCCTCTAAAGACAGTGCAGATAGCGTTGTCAGGTGCAGCAGAAACGGATAATGCAGGTGGAATGGCAGAGTTTCTGCTGGTACACGCAGAGCGAGTGATGCAAGTTGCCCAAGAGTCACCTCTGGATATATTGCGATTAGGCAGTATTGACGGAGCCTTGGCATTGGCGTGGAACGCAACGACTAACGACGGTAATCTGTCCCCGGACGAACTCCCACAGTAGGGTCATTAGCCACGTAATCCGTAGTAGTTACAGTAGGTTCTTTGCGCTTTTTACCAGCCAAACCTGCTAATCCAAACAAACCGAGTAGACCTAACCAACCCCAATCAAAGTCATTTTCAGTTTCTATTTCTTCAACTCCTTCGTAGGTTTCAGGTTGAGCATACTGAGCTTGTGCGACAGAAGTGAAAGGGGCAACGAATAAAGTAGCTGCGATTACACCAGCTCCAGCCCATTTGGAAAATTTAGAAAGGTTCATTATTTTATGTCTCTTTTTTAAGGGACTGCTATTACTTAACTACTTTATTCTTTGCTTATTTAAATTCAATCAATCTTTAGTATGAAGCTTGAAAAAATTCCCATGAGACTGAAGAGAGATAAAATTAGACGAGGTAATCTCCCTAAAAGGGGATAGTAAAAAAACTCTCTATCCTAAAGAGATTCGCACGAGAACTGATGAGGCTTCTCTTGTTAATTATTTACAGTCAAGTTTCCATAAGCTCTGTCTATTGAGAGAAGCGCTTGAACCCAACCCCAACAAAAGTTGATAAGATGGCAAAAAAGCGCGGGAGATATCCATGTCTGTACTAGAAGGAACCCAGAAAGCTAAAATCATGAGAAAATGACCCTTGAAGCCTTAGAAATCATGGATTTTAGTCCTGCTTTACCAACCTTTGTCATTACCCTCCGGGAAGGTGTGGAAGCCGCCCTGGTGGTAGGAATTGTACTGGCTTGCCTCCAAAAAGCCAAAGCCGAACAGCTCAACCCATGGGTATATAGCGGTGTGGTGGCGGGAATTATCGCCAGTGCCTTGGTGGGTATCTTATTCACTTGGGGCATTCAGGCTTTGAGTACCACCTATCCAGAGTACGCCCCCGTAATTGAACCCCTTCTAGAGGCAGTGTTTGGTGTTATTGCGATCGCACTGCTCAGTTGGATGCTAATTTGGATGACCCAGCAGGCAAAATCGCTCAAAGCTGAAATTGAAGGGACTATCACATCTGCGATCGCAGAAGGTGCGGATGGGGGTTGGGGTGTTTTTAGCTTAATTTTCATTGCCGTCTTGCGAGAGGGTTTTGAAACCGTTGTATTTATCGTTGCTAAGTTTCAACGGGGACTGGTGTCAGCTTTAGGAGCAGTGGGTGGCATAGTTGGAGCTGTGGTCATTGGTTTTCTCCTATTCAAGTGGGGCGTCAAGATTAACATCCGCCAGTTTTTCCAGGTTATGGGCGTTTTGTTACTCCTGATTGTTGCGGGTTTAGTTGTGGGGGCTTTAGCCCATTTTGACCAAGCGGCTGCTGGCTTGGCACAGATAAACCCTCAGTCACAAGCCTTGTGCTTCTACTATGACCACTTTGCCGAAGACCATTCCTGTCTTCTCGGACCAAGGGTTTGGAATACCAGTGGTATCTTACCTGACAATAAGTTTCCGGGTTTGGTACTTAAGGCTTTATTTGGCTATCGAGCCAAAATCTACTTAGTGCAAGCGGTGAGCTACCTGGTATTTTTATTTGCGATCGGCAGTATTTATTTCCGCAGCTTGAGTGTACCAACAGGGGAACGGGCTAAAGGCGATCGCGTCGCTCAATAAACGGCGCTGGCTTGCTCAACTTGGTTGACACTCCCTTAGCTAAAGTCGCGCTTCTTGCCTTCCTCCACGAGTTAAGTTGATACCAATGATAGACGTGCGCCCTTACTTATCAACGCCTAATCAATAGGAGATGCGATCGCTTCCTCTAAGTCAAATTCTACTAACTGGAGCGATCACCATGCCCGCTTACCGCTCGCGCTCCTCTGCCTAATGTCCTTCCTCTGAAGGGGTGACAAGCAGCTCAAAAGCTTGGCAGGCAAAGCATTTCCCCCCTCAAGCCTCAAAAAGATGAGAGCTTATTGACAGGCTTATTGAGAACAAAAACGTGAATGAGAATGATAATCACCTGGGTGACACTCCA
>NZ_JAVJRX010000200.1:0-7157 GCF_040219735.1 Coleofasciculus sp. G1-WW12-02
GGTTTGTAGATAATCCAGACTGGGGAAGTATCTGGAAGTACGTGCCAATTGGCGGCTCAATGGTCTATTCAACTCTTGCGTTGCCAGCCCTGTCTCTGGCAATCCCTAATCTCAAGCGATAGCTAGATTAGGGTTGTTGAAAGCCTTAGCTATGGGTGGGTTGGGTAAGCTGGGGCTTATTTATATTGGCAGTGTTACACCATCCAAGCCTCTTTCGTTCCATCCTAGTTTACCTTGGCAGCAGTTTTCAAGGATTACCATCATGTCTCTTCTTAAAAAAATCAGATTATGATAACAGTCTGTACGTCAGCCATTTATCTGTTCTATAACCATCTGAATCCATGGGTCGTATCTGGTATTTTGTCCAAACGGTATTGGGGATTATTTTCCGCCATCCAGTCCTCGGTACAAGTATTATCCCCGTTTTACCCGATGGACAAATTGTACTGATTCGGCGTCGCGATAACGGAAAATGGGGATTACCTGGAGGGATGGTGGATTGGGGACAAGACATTCCCACCACCGTGAGGCGGGAGTTGGCAGAAGAAACTGGGCTAGAGTTGCTGGCAATTCGCCGATTGGTGGGAATCTACTCAGCACCCGATCGCGATCCCAGAGTTCATTCAGTTTGTGTTGTAGTCGAAGCGGAGGTTCAGGGAACAATGCAGATACAAGATATGTGGGAAATTACGGAAGTTCAAGCCTTTGAACGTTCAGCCATCCCCATGGACTGTCTGAGTCACGATCATGGGCGACAGTTGCAGGACTATTTTGACGGTAAAACCACTGTTGCCTAATTTTTAGTTTTGAGAGCTAGACGTAGCCTGCTACTTTAAGTGTTGAGTTTTGAAACACCCGGCAACTAGGATGAATTTAACCTTACGGAATTCCCGCATTAAGCTACCTTTGGGGCAAGTCTTTTGGCGTGAAGTGGGCCAAGGACCCACTCTTATATTTTTACACGGGTCTTGGAGCGATAGTAGTCAGTGGCTACCCCTGATTGAGTATCTGCATCAAGATTATCATTGCTTTGCACTTGACTTATTGGGATTTGGTGACTCCCAAACGCCGAAACTGCACTACTCGATTCAAGTCGAGGTCGAGTGTTTGTTCAACTTCATTGAGGCACTACACCTTCCCCGAGTCTATCTGGTTGGTCATTCCTTAGGCGCTTGGATTGCCGCTAGTTATGCATTGCATCACAGTGAACAGGTTCAGGGATTGGTGTTATTAGCCCCTGAAGGCGTTCGAGGCGACGGAGACGGGAAAACTTGGCAGTGGCGGCGGTGGTTAGTCGGGCGTCCCCCCCTTGCCTATACTATTCTGCGATCGCTCTTACCTCTGGCTCGGCTTTTTGGGCGTCACAAAGATATTGAGGGAGCGTTAAAACAGCGACAACAATTGCTACAATCCCCGACAGCTTGTCAATTGTTGTTCCGGCGACGGCGGGTGGAAATTCAAGCCGAATTATTACAAGAACATCTACCCAGCTTAGATATCCCTACGCTGATTCTTCAAGGAAGACTTGATTCACCAGAGGTGATTGACCATGCTCAAACTTATGCCAACCATAGCCCCAATACTAAATTACAGATGATTGACCAAGCCGGAAATGACCTAGCGGAAACTGTACCGGGAATTGTCGCTCAGCATATTGATTATTTTGTGAAATATCAGTAGAAGGGTAGAAGGGTAGAAGGGTAGAAGGGTAATGCTGCCTTCCCCATCACCATGGGTATGGTAGACGCACTTGCCCAGCCGGACATGGTATCATTCATCATTCATCATTTCAAACAATGTCAATTGCTCCTTGGCGAGTCTCCCTATCTCGTGCCCTTCACCGCAACCGCAGTTTAGCTTATGCTCGGTACTTTCAACTGGCAACTGTTTGTCCAGATGGGTATCCAGCTAATCGCACCGTTGTTTTTCGTGGCTTTTTCGATAACCAATTAAAAATTATCACCGATGCTCGCACTCAGAAAGTCAATCAAATTAATCATAATGCTGGGGCAGAAATTTGCTGGTATTTTCCCAAGACTCGCGAGCAATTTCGGTTAAAAGGTCAACTTATTCTGGTGGGAGAAGACTATCCTGAATTTCCCCTACAAAATGAGCGTCAAACCACCTGGCAAGGGCTTTCTGATGCAGCGCGTGTGCAATTTGCTTGGTCGAATCCGGGTGAACCCAGAGTAGAGGGGGATCAGGCGTTTTCCCAACCGCCACCTGATCCAGAGCAACCGTTGCCTAATTTCTGTCTCTTATTACTCGAACCTGTAGAGGTTGATCATCTGGAATTGCGCGGTGATCCGCAAAATCGATGGTGTTATACTATGGGGTGCGATCGCCAATGGATCACGCAAGCGATAAATCCCTGAGTCTTTCTCGTACAAACGAGCGAAGTAGCGGAATATGCATCGACTAAAATTCTTTTGAGGATGCGCCTAGTTTTCGACCTGAATTAGAAAGAATGAGTCTTGTTCTCTAAATCTCACCTTGGCGACTAAATCAGCTTCATCGCGTTCTCCGGCGGTAACAGGTGAATAAGAGAGAGAATAAAGCTTGTTTTTAGGGCTATGGGATCGGGTTCAAGATAGAGTGCGATCGCGTATTTACTAACTGACTTTTGGTTATATCATAATTAACCTTACTTTTTACGTCTGACTACTTATATTTTGGAGCATCCCATTATAGCCTAGGTATTTAAATCCCGATCAGTTGATTCAGAAGAATCCCGATTGAACTTTAAACTATTCTCCAGATATTCAATCCGTTTTTGCTGATTCGCCAGTTGCTGAGTTTGCTCATTGAATTCTTTCTCTAAGTCTTTATTCTGTCGCTTCTGATGAGCAAGTTTCCAATTTTGCCGCATCAGGGATGGTACCGATACCAATAATCCCACCACAACGCCAACCCCTAAAGTTAAGACGAGAACTAACGCCAACGATATATCAACTCGCCAAATTCCTAAAGTAACGGCGATAGGCACAGCATTTTGTAAGGCAAAGATAATCGCCAAGATCGCTATAACAACCCCTAAAATTAAAAATAATCGCATCCGTTATCAGCTAAAATTTAAATACACAACACAAAGCACATGATCGAACGGCAAGTCACATTGTCTCAAGAATAGCCCAAGCGAGGTGTCTGATGTCCGCAAAAGCCGCAGTACTCAAACAAAGCGAACTCCTAAACCGATTAGTCTTAAATCGTCATACCGCTGAAGAAGTCGGTCGAGTGATACAGCTATGGCTTGATTTGCAAGCCCACCGCGTAGTTGGGTTAACCTGCAAGTCCGGGTTTCTCGGCGGCAAAAAACACCACTTTACCTGGGAACAAGTCAATACTATTGGCAGCGATAGTATTCTTGTCAACAGCCTTAAGGAAGAAACCGAGTCGGAAACCCTGGAACCCCTCGATTCTCGCATTGGTGTAGAAGTTTGGACAGATGCGGGAAACAAAGTCGGTAAACTCGTTGATTATATAATTGAACCGGAAACGGGAGCCGTCGTTAATTACTTATATTCCTCCAGTGGTTGGCAAGGAATAATGGAAGGGATTTATACCCTTGCACCCGCAGCCGTTTCCAGTGTGGCAAAAAAGCGGATCATTGTTCTAGAAGCGGCAGTAAAAAACAGTGAGAAATATACCGAAGGCGTCCATGAACGCATGAGTCAAGCCGCAGACTTTATTCGTAGTGACTACAAAAAAACGCTTCAGCATGTGGAATCCCTTAAACAAGGTGTTCCCCAGGTTACAGATAATCTCACCGACCAAGCCAAAGCCGCTGGTGATAAACTCAAAGAACGATTTTCTGAAGGGAAAGATTCGAGCAAAAAGAAGGATGAAGAATGAAATAATTTTAAGTGTTGAGTGTTGAGTTTTTTGAGGCTTCGCTTTGCTCAAAGAAACCAGGTTTTTAGGGGCTAGTTTCACTATTATCGTTTTTGTTTCACCCTGATGTCACTCAACCCGCCCTTTCCGAGTGAATAATTATTTAATAAATGACAAATGACAAACGACAAATGACGAACGACAATTACTGAGGCAAAAATTTACCCGTTGAATCAATCTGCAAAGAAGTATTCGGAAAATCACTCTGAGTAAGCTGGCGCATCAGTCGAATCGTGCGTCCTTGGGAATCAGGATAAGGAATCCCCTGACGATTTAGCATAATTGGAATAATTTGACCCGAAACTAAATCACCCTGATTATCCAACTCCACATCTAATACTAAAGAATACGCCAGTTGAGCTTGAGTCGAGAGAGTCCGATACCCCATAAAATTACCCAAAAAATAAGCAATTAACTTTCCCTTATAAAGTTCTAATGCTCTAGGAACATGAGGTCCATGTCCGAGAATTAAATCAGCGCCGTGGTCAATCATCGTCTGAGAAAAGTTAACCAAATTGCCGCGATTTTCGCCAAAAAAATACTCCGTTTGATTGCGAACATGCATCGCTCCAGTTCCTTCAGCCCCCGCATGGACAGAAATAACCACGATATGAGCATTTTGACTGGCTTCTTTCACTAACGCTATAGCCGCTGGTAAATTATTTAATGAATTATGATAATTAAAGTAACTAAAACCAATCCATGCAATCCATAAATCATTGATATTAGCATAGAGAATTTGATTCTTTTCCCCTAATGCTTTAACTCCCGCCTGTTCCAGATTATTGATAGTATCTGCAAAGCCTTGACGTGAGAAATCATAAGAATGGTTGTTGGCAACGCTCATAATATCAAAGCCCACCTCCTTTAATAAAGGGGCATAATCAGGCGGCGTGCGAAAGGCAATAATTAATCCCCCTATCGACTTAGCGGAATAGGGATAATTGGTTAAGGTACTCTCAAAATTACCAAATAATAAATCAGCACCTTGCAGAGTAGGTTGAACGGCTTGAAAGAGAACCGTTTTATTAGGATGCAGTTTATTCTGAGGATAATTTGTACCCGGAATAATATCACCCACGGCTTTTATCTGAACTGTCACATTCGGCGGCGGGGGTTCTATGGGGATATCAGATTGAGGTTGAATGATAGGTTCCGGTGGGGGTTCAGGATAGCTTTGAACGACACCATAACCCATACCGCACAAAAAGCTGACCGTACCCACCGACAGCAACAAGGCTCCACTGCGCCGCAATGGTGTGATAAAGTTTGTCATTTGTCATTCGTCATTTGTCATTCTTCATTTATCGGTCTTACCGTCAAATGTAACTCTGGGTCTTGCGCCACCCAACCCGCAGGTGCATTGAAGCGAACTTCAAAATGCAGATGAGGTTGGTCAATGTCCGGATTTCCTGTAGTACCAACTGTCCCTAGGGGTGTTCCTGCTTTGATCCGTTGACCCGTTCTCACCGAAAGACGGCTTAAATGAGCATAACGGCTTTGGCGTCCACCTTCGTGATTAATCACGACTAAATTGCCATACGCTCCCTGTTGACCTGTAAAGGCAACTGTACCGGAATCCACAGCTAGCACAGTGGTTCCAGGTTCTGCCAATAGATCAATACCACTGTGAAACTGAGCTTGTCCATCAGCGTTTTGATGCCAACCGTAATTAAACGCTATGGGTGCTAACGTGGGCAAGGGATAACCGGGAAATCCAGTATAGTTTTCAACAGGTTTGCGATTTGCCAGTACCCAATTCACCCCTGAGACAAATACAACTCCTGGCGGTTGTAGGGAACAGCCATTGACCTCAAATAAAATATCAGCGCGGATACCATAAGCCTCCGCTAAGTCTTGCCAGCTAGCCCCCGCTGGAACTTGCACCCGAATCCCATTAAAGGGAGGAATCAGAATATCTCGACCCATCGGCATGGATTTTCCTGACAAGCTAGGATTGAGTTCTACTAAGGTTTCTGGGATCAGGCTGTATCGTTGAGCAATACTATTCAACGTTTCACCAGGCGCTACTTTATGTTTCTGCAAGCGCGAAAGGGCAGGTGCGGGACAGCTATTTTCAGACGGTGAGGATGATTGTGCCGTTGCCAGATTGGGGATTGGGGCAACCAGGCAAATCACGGTGGAAAAGACAGGAAGCCATCGAGATAAAGTCATAGTTGAGAAGTGTGAAGGATGAATGGCTAATGGTATGGTAAGCTATTCAGCGGCTTTTCTGGGCATGTTTAACTATTCCAGAGAGATTAGTTATCGGTTAGTCTGCCCAATTAAAGTTTATTGCACTAAATTATCTGTTACATTTATTATCATATTTTCTAAAAATATAATCATCAACCAAGTTTGAACCAATGATAAAGAAATAACTAAAATTTGATGTTGATTTAGCTAGGCTATTGACCCCCATCGCTCAAACTCAATACACTAAAAAAAGCTAAGCTGTCAACTTTAATCATTGACTTAGCCGAAACAGAGGTAATTTTTTAAGGAAAATAGACTCTACTTTCCTCTGAATTCAATCAATCCTGTAATTCACGAATTGTCATTCTCAAAATAAAAACATGACTGCTAAAATAGTAACCCCTGAACAGCCAATTAACGCCACCTCAGAAACATTCCACCGCAAACTCACTAGCGAAGTTCTCACAGAAGAAAAAAAACAGCCCTGGGTTCAACTCATTTCGACTTTTATGGGTACAGTCTCAGCTTACCTAAATAACCGAGTTACGAACAATCAGCAACTGTTAATCACCGCTGCCTTGATTATTGCCGCCCTCACGATTCTAAAACTCGGTTTTGCTGTCCTGAAAGCGATTAATACTATTCCCTTTTTGTCATCGCTTCTAGAAATAATTGGTATTGCTTATGTGAGTTGGTTTATTTGCAGCTATTTGCTCAGTGCTGCCAACCGTCAAGACTTAGCCTTACAAGTTAAGTCTTTTAAGGAACAAATTTTTGGCACGAATCCCTAACTATTTAAATTTCCCGAAAATTTTTCAGCTCATTCCACGCCAAACGATTCGGTGGGATGAGCTTACTCTTATCGTATGGTATCGTTTTAAGGGATAACATACGAGTCGTAAGCAACCCCGGTCTAAAGCTTGCCCTCGAGCGAAGCGAAGGGACACGGAGCTTTAGCCAAATAAGTTAAAGCTGTGCTTACCAGCCTAAGTGCTAAGCGCACTACGTTATCGGCAAGTGTTAAAGACCTACCAGCGGATGCGATAGCCAGTTTGCTGCTCTAGAACCGA
>NZ_JAVJRX010000201.1:0-12050 GCF_040219735.1 Coleofasciculus sp. G1-WW12-02
TTTGAACCCAATTGAACATTGGTGGCAAAAAGTGAAGACTGCCATCAGAAAAGAGTTACCTCTTCATGAATTTAATATTCATAAAGCAGCAGACGCAGCGTTTCAGTATTTGTAAATAGACGAGCGCGAAGCGCTATAAATAAAATGAGAAAAGACTCAATGATCACCGCACTCCACTGATGTGGCACAACCCGATAAAAAGTTCTGCAACAAGTTCAATAATTACGTCGCGCTGTCACTGATGTTCGCATTCCTCGTCCCTACAAACAGTCCGCGTAACAATTTTAGAACTGGTTGATTTCCCCCATCGAAGCTGAATTACAAACCCAATAAATTAATAATCGTTGGGTTTCCTTGCGTTTTCCCAACCTACTCGTTACTAGCTATACATCCCCACCCAAAAAGGGGAAATCATCTTAATCTTTCCCCTTTTTGCGGTACTTTTTCTGGAGTTACGGAACCTGAGAAATAGTTGCCTGTTGATAATAGTGATTCAAAATTTGTTGATAGTTAACACCCTGTTGCGCTAAATTATGCGCTCCCCATTGACTTAAACCTAATCCATGACCGTACCCGCGACCACTGACTTGAAAACTGCCACCCGTATTACTCACTGTAAACAGGGTACTTTTCAGTCCCAGCGCCTTACGCATATCATTGCCACTAACCCGCTTACTACCGCCCGTTCCTTTTACTAGCATGGTCACAATCCGCCCATGGGGAGTCGTGCGTTCTGGTGTCATAGATGTGACACGCCCAACCCCACCAATCCGGCGTCCCAATTCGCCACCAGAAAAGGTTTGAGTCCACTCAAAGACAGGCGCTCCCACATCATAATCGGGAACCCCTCGTAGGTACGCTAGAGGTTGACTCCAAATATCTTCTACATTTTCTGTATGTCCACCCGAAGAGGAATGGAAAACAGCTAGAATTACATTACCCCCGTAAGTCATGATCTGTCTGGCTGTGGCATTGACGGCGGCGTGAGTGCTTTCGGCTTCACTTTCGAGTCCTTTGTAAACTTGCCACTTGACCGTATCACCGACATCGTAGATGCTATTTCCTGATTCAGCTCGTTTATAGAGGGCGTAGGTACGAGCTGCAACAGCTTGAGCTTTTAGGGCTTCTTGGGGCCAACTCGGACTCATTTCTGAGCCGATAACGCTGTAGAGATATTGCTCGAAGTCAACGTGATTAACCACCGTTAATCGCCCACCTGTCGCCACTAATTGAGTCCGTCCCCGATACCAGCGATCGCCTATCCAAACCATACCATCCTCAGTTGGTTCAATCCACAGCGATCCTGAACTCCAGCTACCCAAACTAACTCGACTTCCTCCAGATTGAGCATTAAAGCCATTCATGGGCGCAAGTTCTCCCACAGACTGACCGGCGCTATCGCGAACAATCGCTTTGGTTGAACTTCCTACCTTAACGCGACTGACTCCCTCTTCAATCGCCACCCGCAATTCCGTTACGGCTTGGGCGGGACCGACTAAGATCATCCACAATAAAAAAGAGAGCCACCAATGACGGCTAACAGAGCAACTCATTATCCTAAGCATCTTTACCATAATGAAGGGAAAACGTCTAGATGTCATCTGTAAAACTTCCTCACACGAAGACTATTCTCGGTTTCATAATTAACAGAGATTGAATTGCCAACATTGGCAGTAGCTAAATTATTGCGCTCCCGATACTCGAATCCTGCAATCCGCCCAATAAATTTTTCTCTGGCTACCATTACATCCCGTAAAAAGATTGACAGGCATATTTTTAACATGTTTCTTGCTCATCGGCTAGTGCGAGGCGATCCCAACGGTATAATCTCCTGTCGAGGAAATCTCGCCCGTCCCATTTCCTATTGCCTAGAGTCCTATTCCCGGTTCTGTGTTCCCTGTTCCCTATTTTCAAAATGATTGACAAACCTAGCGAGTTAATTCCCACTCAAGAGCAACCTCTGGTTGAACCCAAGATTCTCCAGCAACTCTCACAAGAGGTAATGCTTTCCCCGTCTTATTTAGTGTTAATGGGCATGTCTGGCATTTTGTCAGCCATTGCCTTGCTGACTAATTCGATTCCAATTCTGATTGGTTCGATGATTATTGCACCAGCGTTTCTACCGCTATCATTGATCGCGTTTGCCTTAGTTGCAGGTCAACCCAGGCTGGCGTTACGCGGTTTCACTGTTGCTCTAGTGGGACTATTTGTGGCGACAATTTTAGCTATGGGAACCGTATGGCTATTCAATACCAGCACGATTTTACCCTCTCATGACAATCTTCTGGATAAACCCCTATTGGAAGAACGGGTAGAACCCGGTTGGTACAGTGTTGTGGTGGCTTTGGCTGCAGGTGTGTCTGGGACAATTGCTTTAGTGAAGCAGAAAGTCGATACATTGGTGGGAACGGTTGCTGCTTTAGCATTAGTTCCCGCTGCAGCGGCGGCTGCGATCGCCTTTATGTCCCACGATCCTCTCCGAGGTGTTGGTGGCTTAGAGTTGCTGGCGATTAATGTTGGGTTAATTATCTTAGCGGGCATAATTACGGTGCTGCTGATCGGATCTGAACCGTCAAGTTAAAGTCAGGAATTAAGATGATTCAGACAGTTGGGGATACAATTAGCTGGGCATTTGGGCTAGAAGCCCAAACGCTCAATGTGTGGCAGATGGGATTACGGGCAGCGGTTATCTATGGGACTGCACTGATTATGGTGCGGGTGATAGGTGATCGACGTTTTATCGGCAAATATGCGGCGATGGATGTGCTGCTGGGTGTTGTTCTGGGGTCTACCTTGAGTCGTGCCATTAATGGCGCAGCACCCTATTTTGAAACACTAGGCGCGGCGTTAGTATTAGTGGGAATGCATGGGCTAGTGTCAGCACTGGCGTTTCATGTTGAGCGGTTTGATGTTTGGGTGAAGGGTAAGCCCCGAACTTTAATTCGCGAGGGTCACGTCATTTACCAAGCGATGCGAAAAAGTCATATCAGCTACAGAGATTTAGAGTCGTCTTTGCGTCTCAAGGGAAAAATCACTGAAGCCACTCAGGTGGAAATGGCTCGTCTAGAAAGCAATGGTGAAATCAGTATTATACCCAAACCTAAACCACCCAGGGCGATCGAAGTGTCTGTGGCAGCGGGTGTGCAAACTGTGCGAATTGAACTGGATTGATCACACTCAATCCCCGATCGCACGCAGCAAAACTGTAACATAAATAGGGGAGCCTCTCTCAAAAGACCAAGGTTCAAGGGTCAAGCCTGTGCAAATTACGTTTTTAGGAACCAGTTCCGGAGTACCAACGCGATCGCGCAATGTGTCTAGTGTGGCACTGCGTCTCCCTCAACGGGCAGAGTTTTGGCTGTTTGACTGTGGTGAAGGCACTCAGCATCAGCTTTTACGCAGTGAAATCAAAACGAGTCAGCTTCGCCGCATTTTTATCACCCATTTGCACGGTGACCATATCTTTGGCTTAATGGGACTACTGGCTAGCTGTGGTTTAGCGGGTAATGTTGATCGGGTTGATCTTTATGGTCCTCCTGGTCTTAATGATTACTTAAAAGCTTGCGGCAAATACTCTCATACCCGTTTTTCATTCCCAACTCAGGTACACACCGTTAGCCCCGGTATTATTTACGAGGATGAGGAATATACGGTAATCTGTGGGACGCTCAAGCATCGTGTGACTGCGTTTGGATATCGCATTGTTGAAAAAGATCGTCCCGGACGGTTTGATGTGGAAAAAGCGAAGGCATTGAAGATTCCACCTGGACCTATCTATGGCAAACTTAAGCAGGGAGAAACCGTCACCCTAACTGATGGACGTAAAATTCAGGGCAAAGACTTGTGTGGGGAACCTGAAGTTGGGCGTAAATTTGTTTACTGTACGGATACAGTCTATTGTGATGGAGCGGTAGAACTTGCCCAGGATGCTGATGTGTTGATTCATGAAGCGACGTTCGCTCATCACGATTCTCAATTGGCATTTGAACGGTTGCATTCCACCTCAACGATGGCGGCACAAGTGGCGTTAAGCGCTGGAGTTAAGCGGTTAATTATGACCCATTTTAGCCCTCGTTATGCACCCGGAAATAACATTGAGTTAGAGGATTTGCTGGCGGAAGCACAAGCCATTTTCCCAAAGACAAAGTTGGCGTATGATTTCTTAACTTATGAAATACCCCGACGTCGTGCGCCGGAGTTGGTGGTATAGAGGGAGATTTGCTAATCAGGAGGAAGTAATTGATATGGCTTTTCGTTTGTTAAAAAAGCTTCAGGGTGAGTATGAACAATGGATAGAGGAAACGCGGACTAAGATTGATGTAGGGATTGCAGAACTTGATCGAGGGGAAGGACTAGATGGGGACGCTGTTGTCGCGGGGATTTTAGAGAGATTTAAACAAGCACATGAAGAATGAGGCAAAGGGCAAGCTTTATGAGCGATTAAAACTGATAGTTCAGCACAGTAAGTACGGAGTATTCAGGCGTTGGGTTACGCGCCATGTTCAACGCATTGAAGCGAAGGATCAAGTCGGGGCGGGTTTACTCACATCTGGGTAAGGTCAGAAACGATAGTAGTGAAACCCGCCCCTACACACTCAAAACGCCCCCAGATGTGAAGATTTACCACATCATCACGGCTGTTTCTCCCGCGCGATCGCTATAGTAGAGGCGGACACGCAACACATATCGACGCCCCCGGAATAACTTGACCTGAATCTCAGCATTATAGTCCTCGCCACTATCGTCATCCCCAGTAAGATAACGGAGTTCGCCATTAACCTCTTCAAACAGAACCATCACCGTGTCTGATGTGCCAAAGGTGCGGATTGTATAGGATCGCGTCGCTTCGGGTTGGATACGGAAATTCATCTGTTCCCCAGGTGCGATGGTTAAGGGAACCGATTGGAAGGGTTTAAGTTCGGTATAATCCTTCTCTCCTAACGGTGGGTAAAACGTCTTGATCCAAGTTTGATCCCTCTCAGATAACCCAGGTGCTGGAGTTAAACCATTTCTATACTTGGGTGGTGCTTTAATTAAACCCGCGCCAAAGGGATAGTGCATGATTGAGTCGGGGTCCCAGTTTGACCCTTGCACTGTATCCGGGTTAATTTTACGAATGATATTGTAATAGGTGGTGTCCCGATCCCAATTATTAGGAGGTGCTGCGAGTTCGGCGTAAACGGCTTGTTCATCCCAAACAATACCAGCATTAGGGTTTTGGTGTTCGTGAGGGAATCCTAGGGTATGACCAATCTCATGGATAGCGGTGTCAATTTCGCCTGGATAGCGGGTTAAATCCCAACCAAAGTTCATTGTCCGTTCATCCCGCCCGATAGCTAGAATATCCCTGCCAATATAAGACCAAGCACCATCTCCGCGCAGGAAGCCAATCCGGATTTCTGCCTCGTCTGGTGACTTGACTTCCTTAAATTCCAGTCCAATACCCACCTGCTTCCAGACATCAAATGCTTTACGGACAACATTTTTTTCAGTCTCAGTAGTTGCCCACTCCCTTGGCTGATCGAAGAAGTAGTAATGTAAGATTGTGCCGTTCACCCATTTCTGATCCAGAAATAGTATAAGATTGGCACGATTACGATTGACAATCCCTGACAAGTCACGCGGGGCAACTTCAGGGAGTGAGCAATAGGAATAGTTACCTGCTTCGTCAGCAGATATGGATAGCGTTGATTGCTCTTGTTCATTGAACGGGTTTGTATTCGATTGAACCATAAGAATTCTCCTATGTTATAGGGTAGTGAGTGTCAAACAACCAACAAAGATCGAGTGTCTTGGGTGTCCATGCGCGGACCAAAATTAGTGACTAACTTTGCCGCCGCTTTGGAACCTAATTGACCAGCTTGAGCATAACTCATACCATGAGTCAATCCGTAAAGAACCGCGCCAGCATACATATCTCCTGCGCCAACGGTGTCAACTGCTTTAACAGGTACTGGCTCAATCTCGATTATCTCTTGTCCATCAAAGATTACCGATCCTTTCGCTCCACGGGTAATCGCAAACCCCTTAGTTAACCCTTTGAAGTAATCAACAGCAACCGTAAGATCCTCAGTGTCCGCCATTTTTAGGGCTTCACTTTCATTAGCAAAGAGGAAATCCACGCCTGAACCGATGATTTCGAGCAATCCATCTTTAAAGAACTTCACCATATTGAGGTCAGACAGGGATAGGGCGGTTTTTTGACCCGCCGCTTTGGCAATATCTCTGGCTTGAATAGCCGCCGCTTTACTGGCAGCACCGGTCACCAAATACCCTTCAATATAGGTATATTTGGACTGTGCGATCGCGTCGGGGACTAATTCTGCTTCTGAGAAGCTTGCGGAAATTCCCAGGAACGTATTCATGGTGCGATCGGCATCCGGCGTGACAAACACCAAGCATTTACCAGTAATTCCAGCTTCAGGAGGATGGTATTGCAGGTTTGTGTCAACCTTAAAGCGGAGCAAATCCCCCAGGTAAACCTGTCCGTCTTCATCATTGGCGACTTTACAAGAATAGAAGGCTTTACCCCCAAACTGGCTAACGGCAATCATTGTATTTGCCGCCGATCCCCCACCGCCGCGCTTCATGGACTTACCCTCTAAGCGTTTCAGGATCTTGTACTGATGATCTTCTTCAATTAAAGTCATCACCCCTTTATCAATGTCCAGTTCCTGGAGTAACTCTGGGGAAACTTCTAATTCAATGTCCAATAGGGCATTACCGAGACCATATACATCGTATTGTTGAGTCATCTTGATTCGTGGCTAAATCCTTCGTCCCTAATGGGTATGGGTTTCCCAGGAAAGCCAAGCTCCTAATTATAGTCCTAATCTTCCTTCAAAAGGAGGATTCTTTCGTATAACTCTCCAGTATATAACCCTAATAGGGTCATCCTTTAGTGGCGATCGCGCTGATATCTGATATCTGACACCCCTTGGCTCAATCCCCAAATTGGACAAGGGCAATACAACTCTATTATTTATGTTTATGGCTGATTAGCCTTGCCTACCCTATATCAAATCACCATACCCACAAACCTTGCCCAATCTGAGTTACAAGGTTAATCACAACAAAATCAATTATGGCGGATCTTCCCAACCAACCGTGGACAATTTCATCAGCAGAGCTATTTAAAAAACTGGATGTTTCTGCCGATGACGGACTCTCTGACGCCGAGGTGCAGCAGCGACGTGAACAATATGGCGCTAACCGTCTCAAAGAAGCTCAGCGTCGCGGACCATTACAAATCCTGATCGAACAGTTCAAAAGTCTGGTGATTGGGATTCTCGCCATTGCGGCAATTTTATCCTTTGCCTTTTCTCAGTGGATTGAGGGAATTGCTATTGTTTTTGCCATCTTAATTAACGCCGCCATTGGCTTTTTCATGGAATATCAAGCCGTGCGTTCCATGGAAGCCTTGCAAAGTCTGAGTAGCAGCAAAGCCAAGGTGCGCCGCCAAGGACAGATGCAAGAAATTGACGCGGAAAACTTGGTGCCCGGAGACATGGTACTCCTAGAAAGTGGAGATATGATTCCGGCTGATCTGCGCCTGACAGACTCCTCCCAAATGCAAGTAAATGAGTCCTCCCTCACGGGTGAATCCGTTCCTGTCAGCAAAACCACAGAACCCATAGAAGGGGATGTGGAACTTGCAGATCGCACTAATATGCTGTTCAAAGGCACCGCCCTGAGTCGTGGTTCCGGGGAAGGGCTAGTTGTAGCAACAGGAATGCAGACAGAATTAGGTCACATTTCTGAGTTAGCCCAAGAAGCCAGCACGGAGGAACGTACCCCCCTAGAAAAACGGCTGAACCAACTGGGACGTCGTTTGATTTGGGTCACTCTAGTTATTGTCGTCCTGATTGCCATTTCCGGCATTATCGTGGGCAAAGATATTCGCCTGATGGTGGAAACCGCCGTCGCCCTAGCTGTAGCCGCGATTCCCGAAGGATTGCCGATTGTCGCCACCATTGCTTTGGCGCGAGGAATGTGGCGTATGGCAAAGCGTAACGCCTTGATTAATAAACTAGCGGCGGTGGAAACCCTAGGGGCGACTAGTGTTATTTGTACCGATAAAACCGGAACCTTAACCGAAAACCGGATGACGGTGAGTCATATTGTCCTCGACTCCGGTGATGTTGAAATTAGTGGTGAGGGATTAGAACCCGAAGGGAAGTTCACCCAAGACAATAAAACCCTCAAACCCTTAGAGCATGACATTCTCCGCTTCGCCTTAGAAGTTGGCGTCTTATGTAATAATGCGGCATTGCAACCGGAAGACTCCAATGAAAGCCGAGTTGTCGGTGATCCAATGGAAGTTGCTCTGTTAATTGCTGGGGCAAAAGCTGATCTCCAGCGTGAAGAATTATTAGAAAAGATGCCCGAAGTGCGGGAAGAAGCGTTTGATCCCGACACCAAAATGATGGCGACGCTGCACAAAAGCAATGGTAATTATCGCTTTGCCGTTAAAGGCGCACCGGAAGCCGTCTTAGAGAACTGTACCCGTATCTTAACCCCAGAGGGTGAAAAAGAACTCCGCGATCGCGACTTTTGGAAGCAACGCAACAATGACCTCGCCGCGCAAGGGTTACGGATTCTGGCATTGGCACAAAAAACGGTGGATAGTGAAGATGCTCAACCCTACGAAGACCTAACCTTTTTAGGCGTCGTTGGCTTACTTGATCCCCCCCGCCAAGATGTACGGGCGGCAATTGAGGAATGTCAAAACGCGGGAATTCGGGTAATTATGGTGACAGGGGATCAACCCGTAACCGCCCGAAATATTGGTTTCGCTGTGGGCTTAACCGATAATGAACAAGCGGATGTGGTGCAGGGGAAAGACTTAAAAAGCTCCAAAGAATCCTCTCCCGAGGAACGTGAACGCTTAGTCAAAACCCCGATTTTTGCCCGGGTATCTCCAGAACAAAAATTGAACCTGATTACCTTGCACCAAGACGCCGGGGCAATTGTGGCAATGACGGGGGATGGGGTCAATGACGCCCCCGCCCTACAAAAAGCGGATATTGGTGTCGCCATGGGACAACGAGGCACCCAGGTGGCAAAAGAGGCGGCGGATATGGTGCTTCAGGATGACGCCTTTTCCTCCATTGTCGCGGCGGTGGAACAGGGGAGAGCGATTTTTAATAATATTCGTAAGTTCACGGTTTATCTGCTGTCGGGGAATGTCGGTCAAATTATTGCAGTCACCGCTACCTCGTTAGTGAATGTTCCCTTACCGATCTTGCCCCTGCAAATCTTATATCTGAATATCATTAATGATGTCTTTCCCGCCCTCGCCCTTGGTGTGGGTGAAGGATCTCCCACTCTCATGGAACAACCCCCTCGTGACCCCAAGGAGTCGATTATAACTAGACGTCACTGGTTCGCGATCGTGGGATATGGGCTAATCATCGCCGCGCCTGTTCTGGGTTCCTTTTACCTCGCATTCAACTGGTTAGGACTGGAAAAAAATCAAGCTGTTACTATTTCCTTTATGACTATTGCCTTTTCCCGGTTGTGGCATGTCTTCAATATGCGCGATCCCGGAGCAGGTGTACTGGTTAACGAAGTCACCCGAAATAAATACGTCTGGGGTGCACTCATCCTTTGTACCGGATTCCTCGCCGCTGCTATTTATCTACCTATCCTCTCCGATATCCTGCAAACTCATGCCCCTAGTCTTCAAGGTTGGTTACTCATCCTGGGAATGAGTTTAGTTCCCTTAGTCATTGGGCAAATTGCCAAAATAATCGCCAAGTAGGGGTTTGGTTACCAAACCCCCGTGAAATGACAAATGACAAGGTTTTTACAATTGCCCTGTTCCCCTGTTCCCCTTTCCCTGACGATGAAATATGCCTCTTGAGGTAGATGTCAGCCCTAACGCTGCTATCTTAGGGTAAAGTGTTAAACCAGAAACTGAAAAATACTCAAAATAAGGTGAAATTCACAAAAATTGTTTTTCAGATTTATCGGCACATTCACACACATAAAACTGGGAAACTAGGACATTAAATTGTCCCCAACCGTAACCTGAAACACAAGGAGAATAGGATGCCCAACCATACAGAATTCTTAGAAAAAGTCCAAAAGCAGGGTCACTTAGAAGACATCTACGACGCCCGCGATGTTACTGAGGTAGTGTTCCGCACCATGCGCGACTTAATGAACACAGACGCTTCGGATCGGGTGGAATCAGAACTGCGCCGAAACGATGACTCTGTGCCGACTCCAGCCGAAGAACAGCAACAAGAAATTGCCGATCTTTGGAAAGATACCAATCCAGTTGTCAGCTTTCTGAGTCGAATTCGTCCACCTCTCAATTTTGATGCTGATACCTTCTTGTTTCGCATTCGTCAAGAAGCCAGCTTGCCAAAAGGAGTCAGCCCAGAAACCGTGGTCAAAGCTATCTTTTCCGCTACAAAAGACGAGTTGTCTCAGGAACGAATTAAAGAAATTGCTGAGTTTTTACCGCCTAAAATTCAGCAAATGTGGCAGCAAGCGTAGTTAGTCATTTGTCATTTTTCATAAAAGATCCTCCGTCGCAGGAAAGTCCGTGTCTTTAGACCGGAGAGGAATGCGCGGTAGCGACTTTAGTCGCCTACCCCCTTTAAGTGTGGTGAGGGTCATTGATGTATCTCTGAATGGCTTCGGTGCTGACAAAAACAACCCCCATTATAGTCGGCTTCTAGCTTGGCTTCAAGGGCTAGGACGTAGGCGACTTCGCGATCAAGTGTGATTGGATTTGGCATAATCGAAGAACCTCGTAAATGGGGTGAGAAGGCGCTTCAGTTTGGTAGACGGGCGCCTTCTCTATGCCTTAAAGATAACACGATAATAGTATCGCGGCAACAGTTAATTACGATATTGACATCGTAGTACCATGTGATGGTAGTATAAAGACATGAAAGTGATCAGCAAGCTGCCAACGTTAATGAAACAGAAAAGCTTAAATCAAAAAACTTTAGCGGCTCAAACGGGATTAAGCCCCACGACCGTAGGTAAGTTGTGTCGAAACCACTTTGATCGGATCGACAACCACACAGTCAAGACGCTCTGCAAATATTTTGGGCTCAGGAGTATTAGTGAACTAATAGAGATTGAGTGGGAGAAAGACGATGTTGAGGGAGTACAAGTGTAAGAGAGCGTAGTTCGGCAATGCCTAAGAAAAAGAAACCTAGAGGGGTACAGCAAATGCTGCTGCATCCCGACAAAGAGACAAAAGCGGTTCTGGAGTATCTCTGCGAACAGTCAGGAAAACTCTATAACATGGGCGTGTACTTTGCTCGTCAAACGTTTTTCAAGACAAATAAACTCCTGACTGGAAAGTTTGATTTGATTTACGAACCCAGTATAGGAAAGAGTCAGATTGCCCAGTCCCTACCTTCAACACCCGCACAGCAAACCCTATTAAGTGTCGCTGAAGCGTTCAGGTCTTACAAAGGGTTGCGTCAAGCTTGGTTTAAAGGGCAATTACCAAATAAGCCTAAGCCACCCAGTTATCTAAAAGGGTCAAGGCTGTTCAAGGTAGCTTATCCCAATTCAGGAGGACAGAAGCCTAAGCTAGTTGATGGTCAACTTCAGTTTTCACGCTTGTTTAACCGTTAGGCGTTGGTTCGGAATTGATAGCTTCAGGCTACCTGCTCCAAGCAACCTTGATATTGCTAAGGTCAAGGAATGGACTATTTTGCCTAAAAATGGTGTTTTTTACCTGGAGGCTTCCTACGAAATTCCCAAACAGGAGACATTCGTGGGGATTGACGACCAAGCATTAGCAATTGATTTAGGTACAGCCGACAATCTAGCTGCTTGTGTTGATACTCGGGGCAACTCTTTTCTAATTGATGCCCGTGCCATGAAAGCATTTAATCAATACTGGAATAAGCAGGTTTCGACCAGGAAAGAAGGAAATAAGTACGATTGTTCTAGGATGGAATGAGGGGTTCAAAGATAATGCCAATATGGGTAGACTGAACAACCAAAAATTTGTTCAAATGCCATTGGGTAAACTAAAAGACCGATTGCAGCAATTGTGTGAAGTTTATGGCATT
>NZ_JAVJRX010000202.1:0-72865 GCF_040219735.1 Coleofasciculus sp. G1-WW12-02
GGCACTCGTTTAAGTCCATGCGTTTTTAAGAGGTTTCTCGCGCCTCATGCACTAGCATCACTTTACGTGATAATCATCGATAAATCGATTGGCGATACTCACGACTTTCGCCTGTGCTAGACTAATTTTATAGATTAACACCTTATTTATTACAATACAAGACTAAGAGAAAATAAAAAGTCGTCCTAAAAGGACGAGGCTTGTATCCCTAGTTCTCGGTCACCAATGACAAAAATATTGCCATATCCTGGTACAGTGAGATCAGGATTGACAATTACTCGTCCGGCGCGATCGCACGTTGCTTCTGTAGCCTTAGCCAGCACCTCTCCTATCGGCGAGGCTTTCATCCCGGCTGCCCAGAGGATGGTTTTTGCGGTAATCTGTTCTGTGCGATCGCCAGTCCGAATTGTTACCTGATCCTCGTCTATATTCGTAACCAGTGTCTTCGTCTGTACCTGAACGCCTAAATGCTCAAGTTCCCCTTGTGCTTCGGCGGACAACTGAGGCGGATAGGGAGGCAAGACTCGATCCATCCCTTCTAATAAAATAATCTTAGTTTCTTTTGTGTCAATGTGGCGGAAATCCTGGTGTAACGTCGTATGAGCCAGTTCGGCTAATGCCCCTGCCAATTCTACCCCTGTCGGTCCACCGCCGACAATCACAAAGGTTAACCACGCCCGACGTTGAGCGGGATTGGTTTCTTTTTCTGCCCTTTCAAATGCCAGTAAGATGCGCCGCCGCATTTCTAAAGCATCTTCAATGGTTTTCAATCCGGGCGCTTTCTCTGCCCATTGATCATTGCCGAAATAGTGATGACTTACACCTGTCGCCACAATTAAGGTATCATACTTAATCGTGTTACCATCTTTAAGTTTAATCAAGCAATCCTGGGGATTGATATCAATCACCTCTCCCATCAATACCTGAGTATTTTTCTGACGCTTAAGTACGGCGCGTAGAGGAGAAGAAATATCTCCAGGAGATAAACCACCTGTAGCCACTTGGTACAATAGAGGCTGAAATAAATGAAAATTACGTTTATCAATTAACGTTACCCGAACCGACGCCCTCCCCAGCGACTGGGCGGCATAAAGTCCGCCAAACCCACCGCCGATAATCACCAGATGTTCCGAGGATTTATTATCACTTGCTGCATTAACCATCAGTTATCGTTCCTAAAGCAGTCGGCATAATTATAGGTCATCATTTGTCTTGAGTAGAGACGTTGCATGCAACGTCTCTACATAAATGATCTGTCCTAACAGTCTTGGCGGATCTAACGCCGCTTCAATGCCAAAGTCAGTCCATCAGCAATGGGGACTAAACTCAAGATAACCCCTTCATCTTGACTGATGGCTTGGTTAAATGCCCGAATCGCGGCTGTATTTTTATCTTGAACCTGAGAATCAGCCACTCGCCCCCCCCACAAGACATTATCAATGGCAATTAAACCACCCGGACGAATTAATTGCCGCGATCGCTCATAGTATGCCAGATAATTTACTTTATCGGCATCAATAAAAGCAAAATCAAAACTTCCAGCTTGCCCTGCTGCCAATAAGTCGTCTAATGTCTCTAAAGCAGGCGCTAATCGCAAATCTATTTTATCAGATACTCCGGCTGCGTCCCAGTATCGGCGGGCAATAGCTGTATAGTCTTCACTCACATCACAGGCGACAATTTTGCCATCCTCTGGTAGCGCTAATGCTACGGCTAAAGCACTATAGCCTGTAAATACGCCAATTTCTAAGGTTTTCTTGGCACCCATAAGCTGAACCAACAACGCCATAAACTGCCCTTGTTCCGGGGCTATTTGCATTGTGCTATCCGGATGGGTGGCAGTTTCTTGCCGTAATTTTTGCAGGATATCGGGTTCTCGCCATGAAACCGATAACAAATATTTGTAGAGTTGGGTATCTAAACCCAGGGTTTTATTAGACATAGGCAATAGGGAACAGGCAATAATGATATCAGACAAATTATTTAACACAATTGAGCATTCGCACTGTAGCCGCCGCCGCATAATTCCGTTGGGCTTGGCTATTTGGAGAAAAAGCATTCCCCCTTTCATTCAAAGGAGACGCAACTCGGCAATAGGCAGACATTTGGGTAATTAGCGCATCTGCCCAATGACCTTGAGTATCATTAAACTCTAAAGCAGACTGATTCCCCGTAAGCGTCGGTTGCTGACCTTGAAGGCTTAAAGCAAACTCCGCCGCCCGCCGTTCCATTGCCATCAGTTCAGCACGAGTCACGGGTTGTGTGGGTCGAAATCGCCCATCGGCATAGCCACTGATGATATTATTATCCCGCGCCCATTGAATCTTTGCTGCACTCCACCGGGATGGATCAACATCGGGATAAGGACGAGATAAGACTTGAGTCGGAAGTTGTAGATTGGCGTTGGGGAGTTGATTCATGGCTTCAAAAATAATCGAAACCAATTGTTCACGGGTTAAAACCGCTTGCGGTCTGAACGTGTTATCCTCTCTAAATCCAGCGATAAATCCCATTGCCACGGCTTGCTGAATTTCATTGGCATAAATATCATTGGCAATATCTGGAAATGTCACCATTGTACCGCCGCCAGAACCGGAACCTGTACCGGAACCGGAACCTGGATTAGAACCTGTACCCGAACCCGAACCTGGGTTGGAACCTGTACCCGAACCCGATCCTGTACCAATACTACTTAAGGATTGACTATTTGCCAGATAAATATGACCCAAAGCTTTACCTTGATAGGAACGTCGGGCAAATTCCCAACCGGGTTCTAAGAGTATCTTGACAAACCCATTGGCTAACCCTTGGGTTCTACCCACCACAATATCTGGTGCATTGCGATCGCGGCTATTCGTCCCCACCAGTAACAATTCGCCATCGCGTCTGACGATTCTTAACAGATAATCTAATCCCAAATCTTGACCCGCCACGCGGATCGAATACCCATTACTATCCGTGCTACGTCCGCAAATTCCAGTAAAGTCAAAGTTCAATAATAGTGGATCGACGATAACGGGATTACTCCCACTTTCACTCCAACAATCCCGCGCATTACTTTTTTGTTCAATAATCAGCAGTTGATGGGAACTCTCGCCAAAGGGTGCAGCAATAGCAATAAATTTATTTTGCTCAACCGGAATTTGCTCAAATGTCGCCGCGACTGATTTATTAGCGATTAGGCTAGATAGGGCGATCGTGGCTAGGGTGGCTACTTGTGTGAAAAATGCACGCTTTCTCATCTGTTCCGCTTCAATCCTTTTAGGTGTGTAGTCCTTCAACCAGTTTTTAATGCACAACGTCTGTGATGACTCTGCTGTATAAAAGTTTCCCAGATTCCCCAAAATTTGGCGTATCCTTAATATCTCTTAACAATGAACAAGAGAGTTCAACGGTTGTGAAACAACAGAAACTATCACAAGCTCAACCCCTGTCCCTGGAATCCCTAAGCATGATCGGGGAAAAGGTTTCACATTTGCAGGTTATAGGTATGTTCTTTAACTTTATCGGATGGAGTGCCGCCTTGGGAATCATTACCCTACTCCTATTTGGCATACTGCAATGGTTGCATATCAGTGCGGGTCATTTTCTGGATTGGGTGATTGGAGTTGCTAGCTTTTGGTGGCTGTTGGTGGTTGTGACAGTTCCCTGGAATGTCTACTTTGAAGCCAAGTCTGTTTTGGTAGATGCGGAGCAATCGGCGGAAAAAGGGATTGAGATAGACGCCAAACAAGTTAATTATGCCAAAGTTGTGGCAACGCGATCGCTCACTGTTGCCATTGCTTTACATATTCTATCTACTCTAGGACTTTACACCCTAGCGGCTACGGGAATTAGTGCGGTGGGTTATATTAGTTCTGGTGCGGCATTGTTGTTAACCGTTTTACGTCCAGCGATCCGACTCTACGAATATTTAGCCACCCGTTTAGCGATGATTCGCCAAGAATTTAAGTATCCTCGTGAGGATGTTTATCAATTGCGCGATCGCGTGATGATTTTAGAACAGAATATTGACCAGATACAACCCCAACTCGATCCCGAAAATGATCATTCTTGGGTGGCGAAGCAGAACCGTAATTGGGAACAAACGCGCAAAGATGTCGCCCGTCTGGGTGCTTCTTTAGATCAACTCGAAGCCCAGAATGAGGCTGAACACAAGCGTTTAGCGCGGGAAGCCCAACAAGCGATCGCTCAATTAACCACAGACAGTCAATTCCTGGATCACGTTCGGGAAATTATCCGGTTTTTCAAGACAGCCTAATTTGTTGTCATTTGTCATTTGGCTCAACTGTAAACGACAAGAGGGCGGGTTTTATTGATAAATTATCGGTATACTTGTCAACTAGAGATTGAGGAACAGAGAATAGGGAATAAAATACAGGCAATGCTACCATACCAAAGCTTTAATTATCCAGCATTTCTCGTTTATAATCCTCTGTTAAACTTAGGGGAATCTCTATAAAAAATTCTGTTCCTTTCCCCAGTTTACTATTCACCTGTAATTGACCCTTATGCCTTTCCACAATAATCTGATAGCTAATGGCTAAACCTAAACCTGTTCCAGAACCCACTGGCTTTGTTGTAAAAAAGGGATCAAAGAGTCGGCGTTTTACATCATCATCCATCCCCGAACCATTATCAGCAATTCTAACAAGCACACTGGTGTTGTCTTTCACTTGCGTACAAATCCGAATCACTGGCTTTGGAGGATTGATTGCCAAACTATCATTGGCTATGTTCCATCTCTCCGTCTCCTGATCAATCGCTTCAATGGCATTAGTGAGAATATTCGTAAATACTTGGTTGAGCTGACCGCCATAACACCAAACTTTAGGCAAATTGCTATAGTCCTTAATCACTCGAATGGCGGGTCGTCCTGACTGAGGCTTAAAATTGTGCTGCAACAAAAATAGTGTATTATTGATTCCTTGATGAATATCCGTTAACTTGAAATCAGATTCATCCAAATGGGAAAAGCTTCGCAATAAAAGAATAATCTGACAAATGCGTTCAGCTCCCACCTGCATTGAATTGAGGATTTTGGGTAAGTCTGACTCCAAAAAATCCAGGTCAATGGCTTCAGTTTCTGCAAGGATTTCGGCATTCGGCTTACTGTAGTTACGTTGATAAGAATGAATTAAGTGGAAGAGGTCTTTAATATAGTCTTTGGTAATCGAAACATTGCTGTAGATAAAATTTAAAGGATTATTGATTTCATGAGCAATCCCAGCAACCATCCGACCCAAGCTTGACATCTTTTCGGATTGAATGAGTTGGAGTTGGGTGTTTTGTAGTTTTATTAATGTCTGTTCAAGTTCTAATGCTCTTTGCTGTTCTTTCTCTTTTAACTGGAATAATGTTTTATTTTGGGTAATTAGTTGCTTTTGCAGATTTCTCAACGTGAGGTGGGTTTGGACTCGACACAACACTTCTTCAGGTTGTAGGGGTTTCGTAATATAATCAACCGCACCAATTTTAAAGCCTTGGACTTTATCAACCGTATCGGAAAGTGCAGTCATAAAAATTAGGGGAATATCTTGGGTCGATGGATCGGCTTTGAGGCGTTTGCAGGTTATAAATCCATCGACTCCTGGCATCATGACGTCCAACAAAATCAGATCGGGCTGGGCATATTTCACTTGTTCAATCGCACTTTCCCCATCCAACGCCACTAATACTTTGAAGCCAGATTTGGTTAAATACTCGAAGAGGAACCCTAAATTGGTTGGGTTATCATCGACAATAAGTAGTTTACTTTGATCCGGAACTGGAACGGTCATAATAAATGATGATTATGAATCAGGGAACCAATAGGTTAATAAATATGGCAATGGATAAGGCATCAGAAGGCAACGGATGAATCTAGGGGTAATCCGTGATTGGTTGAACAATGTAACTGGATTGGAGGAGAAGGAGTATAATCACTTCGCCAATAACAAATCAACAATCAACGAGATAGTCTTGAATCAGTTGGCGAAGTTGTTTTAATTTAAACTCCCTCGCTAACTGACAAAGTTGGGTTGTCAATGGTTCAAATTGCGAATTATGTTGGGCAAGAGATTCAGCGCGTTCGATAATGCCTTGGATATCTCCCATTTTAACCAAATCAGCTAACGCCGTTATTTCTGAAGGGGGTAGGCAACTAATCGGCATCTGGGTGAAGTTAGCTGACTCAGTGAGGGAGGGGGATTGCGCTTGGGAATAAATCCATTCGAGCCCTAAATGTAGTGCGATCGCGTCGAGAAGCTGCTGGGTTTCCACAGGCTTGGGGAGGAAACCCCGACAGCCGGCGGCGAGGCTCTCCTGCTGAATTTGGGGGTAGACACTCGCAGAAAGCGCGATCGCGACGATATCCCGATCCTGAAGTTGGGGTAACTTTAGCATTCGCCGGGTGGTTTCCAATCCATCCATCCTTGGCATCACTAAGTCGATTAAAATCAGATCAGGATAAAACTCGACAACCTTGTGCAAACAGTCTGAACCATCAACCGCCTCTAAGATTTCAAACCCGTAGGGCTTTAGCATCGCCCGCAAGAGGGTACGATTGACTTTATTATCATCCACAATCATTAATTTGCGTTTGTCCCCTTTGAAGCCTGTAATCCGGCGTTTGCTAGATGGATTGGGTTCCTGCCATCCTGAGACTAAGGGTAAATTAATATCAAACCAGAATACACTTCCTTGACCGGGAGTACTCTTCACTTTAATTTCACTCCCCATCAGTTGAATTAATTTCTGGCTAATAGCCAATCCTAGTCCCGTTCCTTCAGTCGCATGGCTATGAGCGCTGACTTGATGGAAGGGTAAAAAGATTTGGGCTAATTGATTTGGCTCAATACCCACACCCGTATCTTTGATTTGAAAGCGGATTTTTGCTGATGGTTGATAGTTGATGGTTGACCCTTCTATTGGATCAAGATCATGGTTTGTAGGGGCGGGTTTCACGTCTATCGTTTTGTGACTCGCCCGGATGTGACTAAACCCGCCCTGACTGAGTGTTAACGCTTCGCTTGGCAAAGGGTAAATCTGATTTGTAGAAGCCGATTTTACATCAAAGCGGTTAACAACACTCACTGTAAATGTTACCTCACCCCGATCCGTAAACTTAATCGCATTACTGAGTAAATTACACAGAACCTGTCGCAGTCGTTTGTTATCCGCCATAATCCCGTTAGGGAGTGGCGAAAGAACTTGATAAGTAAAGATAATATCTTTTTGTTGGGCACGTAACTGAAATAAATCAGCAAGACTATTGAGAAAGTTCGGTAAGTGAAACTCTGTGGGATAGAGTTCCATCTTTTGGGCTTCAATTTTAGCTAAGTCGAGAATATCATTGATTAAAGTGAGCAGGTGTTCACCACATTGGTGAATGATGGTCAAATTATGGTGCTGTTGGTTACTTAAGGTTGTGTCTTGCCTGAGAAGTTGAGCATATCCTAAAATCCCATTCAGAGGTGTGCGGAGTTCATGACTCATATTGGTCAAGAATTCGCTTTTTGCCCGGTTAGCAATTTCGCTGCGTGCTGCTTCTCGAACGGCTAATTCTGTCGCTTTCTGGAGGGCTTCTTCGGCTTGCTTGCGTTCTGTAATATCTAAATAGGCAATAACGACACCAGAATCGCGTAACGGAATGGGTGAAGCTGTGGAACTGATCCAAGTGATTTTTCCATCTGGCTTAACGATTCCCGATTCATGGTTTTTGATAACTTTGTTTTCGGTTAACGCTCTAACATTGGCAAATTCTGCTCGTGGCATCACGGTACCATCAGGTCGGATAACTTTTAAGTTGGGCGAAACATATTTGGCGTTGATTTGGTCAGAAACGGATAGTGACAAAATTTTCTCACTCGCCGCATTCGCTTCAATAAGATTTCCCTGTTTATCGGTGATCGAAATGCCAATGGGTAAGATTTGGAACAGGGTTTTATATTTTTGTTGGCTTTCCCGTAATGCCTTTTCCATGCGCTTGCGATCGCTAATGTCAATGTAGGCTATGGCGACGCCGTAATCCTTCAGTGGAATGGGCGCGGCTGTGACATTAATCCAAGTAATTTTATCCTTGGCTTTGACGATTCCCATTTCCACGTTTCCCACAACTCGGTTTTCGGTTAAAGCGCGAACACTGGCAAATTCTGATGCTGGCATGGGAGTGCCATCTAGTCGAATAATTTGCCAACTGGGAGCATCATAAGTACGACTGGTGTGTTCTTGACGGGATAGTCCTAAAATTTCTTCACTGGCGGAATTGGCTTCAATCACATTACCTACTTCATCAGTAATGGAAATACCGATGGGAAAGATTTTAAATAGGGTTTGATATTTCTGCTGGCTTTCTCGCATTACCTCTTCCATTTGTTTGCGATCATTAATATCTTCACAAACGACGGCGATATATCGCGGGGAACCATCGTCGTTTTTAATCACAGATACCGTGAGGCGACCCCAAACACAGGCACCATCTTGGCGAAGATAGCGTTTATCAATAGTGTAGTTTTTGCGTTTTCCGCGCACCAGTGAATTAAATAAATCGGTATCCCGACACAAGTCTTCGGGGTGCGTCAACCGAGAAAAATGAATCCCTAGGATTTCATCCGGGGAGTAGCCTAAAAAACGACAATTGGCTTCGTTCGCTGTCAAAATATACCCGTCGAGATCCAGCAGGACAATTCCCACCGATACATTCTCAAAAATAGAACGGAATCGTTCTTCACTCTCTCGGAGCGTTTTTTCAATCTGTTGGCGATCGCGAATTTCCCGTTTGAGTTCTTCATTGGCTTGCTCTAAGGCTTCGGTTCGTTCTTTCACCCGTTGTTCCAATTCAGCATTCAATCTTAATATTTTGGCTTCGGCTAATTTTATCGTGGTGATATCGGTGGCGATGCCTAAAATTTGTTGGGGTTTGCCATCGGGGGTTTGGGTAAATACTGTATCTCGGCTATAAAGCCAGCACCATTCCCCATTTGCACGACGCATTCGGTACTCGGTTTCGATAATTTCTCGATCTGAAGCTGTCGCAAAGCGTTCCATTCGTGCCGATACTTTGGCTAAATCGTCCGGGTGTATCAGTTGAGGGAATAGTGTTTCTCCCATGGCTTGGACTGCTTCAGGAGAATACCCCAAAATATCAGTGATGGTTCGATTACTATAGATATTACGCTGTTCAACGACGTCGTAGATATAAACAATGGCGGAAATGGATTGACTAATTTGTTCAATGACATACTGCGATTGCCGCAATGCCTTTTCCGCTTGCTGACGTTCGGTTACATCTCGAAAAATTAATAGATGATGATCGGGCAACATATTAGCGATGCCTTCTAATTCTACATCTCGTTGAGTCCCATCGGAACGCCACAGACAAAAGTTATGGGTGATTCGCCCTTGGGCGAGAAAGGGGCGCCAGTGATGAATACTAATTGGGGTAGTCTCCTTGAGATGGCGATTCAGCAGTTGATCGTGAGATAATTTAAATAACTCACAAGCTGCTCGATTTGCCTTGAGTACTTTTCCCCGACTGTCGGTAATAACCATGGCATCGAGGGAGTCATTGAAGATTGCCAGAAATGCACAAGCATCAGAATTCCCCTTTTGTTCCTGAAACGGGCATGAAGTCGGGTTTGTGGGTTGGGTTTGACTGGGGTTGCTAGCAGAGTAATGGATAACCATACTTTATTCTTGCTTTCGCGTGACTTTCGCCCCAACCCGATGTTCCGCCATTGATGCGGTATATCACGGGTTTGGGCTTATTACTATCTACAATGCGATCGCGCTCAAATCCCTATTTTGGTAACCCAGTTTGATACTGTGACCCTTTATCCGCCTGATTACCTATCACAGAAATAAATTGAATGCCTTAGATTTAAGGTTTTCTTTATAGTTTTGCCCGGTTAGCTTTTCGGGAAAATGTAAAGTTTTAATACAGATATCATTCCTCAGAATTTCCTCAGAATTTCCTCAGATTTCAGTTTTAGTCTAGAGATAAAGCTGAATAGTTGTTAATTATATCACACCAGACCTACTCGTCAACCCAAACCGGGAACAGTATCTTACTGGAATTTAGCTCTACTGGAAATAGGAAGGAAAAAGATGTTAAATCATAGCTGTATTTGTTGTTCACATACCTTACTTAGGCACATTCGCTCTCACCAAGTTTACTGGTTCTGTCCCCATTGTTACCAAGCCATGCCTGAATCGGTTGAACCCTACTCACGGTTCAATACATCCAAGCTTTTAGAGCTTTCTGTTGTCAGATCTTATACTGTTGGCAGTAGCCAACGCAAAAAAGTTACCAAAGCCCCTCAATTGCATCCTGTCGCCTAGAGTATCGATTTGTCGTTAATTAAATCCCTTTCTAAAAAAAAAATAAATCGGGCTGACTTACTGACGACTTTTTCGGTAAATCTTGATTTCAGGATTGATTTTATCAAAGTTGGAGTAAACGTACATACGATTGATATGTCGATAACCTAATTCTTCATGATTGAGTAAATCCCATTGGGGGTCAGCTTTATACTGAAAAACTAAATCGTAGCCGAGTTTTTCTGTCTCTAGTTTAGAGAAAAATTCATACTCAGGTGTACCAGGTTCAAAGCGACGACTATCGTAGGCACTCGTGCCAATAATATAATCTGGATTTTTCTGCTTGAGAGTTTCCAGAGTCGGGCGCTTGAGACTTTCTGAGCTAAACTTTTCTAGTCGAGGTAAATATTTAGCGTCACCGGCTCCTAAAATAAAATTACTGGATGTCAAGGTTTTTGCCATCCATTGTTCAACCTGGTATCGCGAATCATGGGTGATCAATACATTGACAGATGTGGTATAAAAAAAGGTATAAATAAATACAGCAATAATGGATAATACTTTAACTCGAAATAGCTGGGCAGATGAGTTGAGGAAATCCCCGATGAGTTTACCGCCAAAAAACGCCAAAATCAGACAAACGGGAAACAGATAACGTAGAGCATTGTACATGACAATACTCACAAAAAATAAATAATACGAGACAATCGGAATCAGTAAACAGAAGAGATAATAATGTTTTCGTTGCCAAAAAGCCTTGAGCAAACCCAGCATACAGACTCCGTATAAGAGCCAGCCAAAAGACACTCTGATATGCCTCAAGCTTTGCCAAAACATAGTCAGGTGTCCGCTCAGGCTGCGCTCAAACCGAGGACTGATTGTGGCTCCCCCTGATGTAATATCATTGACATGAGCAAAGAAGCCATTTAAGTTAAATATAATATTATGGATACCGAGGAATAGGGCAATTCCTACTCCTAAGGAAAGAACAATTTTTCGGTCTTTGAGGGCTTTTTTTAGGGTAATGGATGGATCACGTTGCTGCAAATACCGATAGTGCTGCCATAGAATAAAGCCAGGAGTCAAGAAATAGAAGGCATAAGCTTGGTCTTTAGTCGCAACCGCGATCGCGGCTGTCGCTGCAAATAATACATAATCCCTAGTTTTTTGCTCTTTTAAGAGTCGGACATAAAAGAATAGGGATAGCATAAACCAAAATAAATAGGGAATATCCAGGTTAATTGTTTTGGCATAATAAATAAAGGGCAAATTTAAGCTAGCGATTACTGCCGCGAAGAATGCCGATTTTTTATCATATATTTCTTGTCCAATCCGATATATAATCCCTAAAATCCCGGCTGCCATAATCAGACTCAGGACTCTACCGATATAAAATAAAAGGGTATAGGTGGGTAAACTATAGACATTTACGACACCCAGTTTGTGCAAGAGCAATACAGGGGAATAAACAAGGGTAAGTACGTAAAAATGAAACGGTGGATACTTATAATGCCATCCGTTGGCAAATCCTTCTTCAACGGCTTCTAGTACTCGTATCGGCGTGAGTTCATCCGCCGCCCAGCCGTTGAAACTGGGCAACCCCCAGTTAATTCCCCAAACATTAATCAATAGACTAAAAAGAACTAAGCCGCAAAAGGCTCCATTGATAAACGTCTTTGATGGTACAGCAATCTTCATGAACTGATTATCCTCCCTCCCGTGATTTCCATTTGGGTCATTATAATAGAAGCGTCAACCCAACCAACAACTTAGTTAGTTCACAATGTCAGGGTTTATGGCGCTCGCCTCGCAACTATGAACTATTGGACTAGACATTTGGCTTCTAATACAATAAATCTTTGGGTGTGAAAGATGGTACATTGGCGGATTAAGGGGGGGAGGGCTAAGGAGGTTCCTTGTTCTATTCTCAGGCTGGCTTCTGTGGCGACAGGTTGAAATTGTTGTATCCATTTGTTGTGGGTGATGTAGTCGGGGGTGAAGGCGGATTGGTCGATGAGCCAAAAGTCTATATTATGGTTTTGTATGAATGCTTTGATCTCGTTTAAGTCGGGGCTGTATTGAGCGCGAATTAAATCAAGGGCACGTTGGCGCAAGGGGATGTAATACCCTAAATGATAGGGGATGGCATATTCCCAACTGACTAAAATGGAACGGTGAGAAAAGGTGGGGAGGTTATCGGCTTCTGGGGATAGGGAGGCGATGCGGCTATCTTTGGGTTGATGGGTAAAAAATTGGTAAAGTTCAGGTGCGGTTCCAATTTCGTAGGCGGTTTTGGGGAAGTCGGTGACGAGAAGAGGATAGAATATGAGTATCCCGGCGAGGATTGTGGCGAAACCGAGGGCAAGAATTTTTGTTTTCTGGAATAATCCATGACAGAAAATGGTTAAGGCGATTCCTGTGGCTATGGGGAATAGGAGTCGCAATGTGTGTTCGGTGTAACGACTCGGTAAATGGAGTTGGAAGAGTAGCAGATGGGCGGTAAAAAATAGAGTCAGGGAGACGATGATAATTTGGGGGAGGAGGATGATTCCTGAGTTTACCTGTGTGGTGAGGGGGAAGCGTTTGGGAATATTCCCCAAAAACGGTAATAAGAATGCACCATATAGTAAGATAGGAAGGGATTGGCGTCGAGGGAGAAGACCACTGCGATCGCCATTCAACCAGAAATCCCAGAAATTATCAGTAAAAAAGCTGGCTCGCCCCCCCGCCCAGAATTCCCGCATTCCCCTCGCTTGGGTGGCTGTAATAATTGGCTCAAAGTCGGATGGGGTGATGGCGTAGGGTAACAGGACAAAAAACGCCACGACTAAACCCGCCGCGCAGAAATAATAATCCTTCTTTTCCCGCGACAGTCGCAACTTTTTCCCTTGCCATTTTCCCAACTGGAGAATCAAGACTCCACTGGAGATGAGGACAATTTGGGGATAGAACCATCCTTGTAGCGCGATCGCACCTAAACTGGGAATTAGCGATCGCCTGATTAGATAATACCAGAATCCCAGGAGTAATGGGTAGACAAATGCCCTGGGTGTGGCGGAGACTAAATCATCCCGCATCCACAGGGTTTGATTGACTAGCAAAGAACTTATAAATCCGGCGATGGGGATGGGTAGGAGTTGTAGGGTGAGCGCAAAGGCGTAAACTGTGGTGATTAGGGTGAGGATTAGGGGGAGGAGTTTACTTAGGGTTAGGGGTGCGATTCCCAGGTTTGCTATGAGTTGGTAGAGGGTTTTGTAGCCGACGGGAACGACGGATTGGAAATAATCGGCAATGGTATCATTGGGGAATAATTGGGGGTCTAAATATCGCTGCATCCAAAAGACATGCTGTCTGGCATCATCCTGGACAATATAAGGGGAATTGAAGGCTTGTTTTAGGGCTAAAAGGCTATAACTGGTGGCAATTATGAGGCTTAGGGATAACCAGAAAATTGTCGCCGATTGGGATTTGTGGGTGATTAGGGATAGTAGAGTTTTTTGTTGGTGATTGTTTGGCATAGGGGGAGTAATGTAGAGACGTGCTATGGCGCATTTTTTTAACGCAGAGGTTCGCAGAGGGAAAGCGCAGAGGTTCGCAGAGGGAAGGGGGTTTTGTTCTTTGATGAAGCTTAGTTAGGGGGAGAGGATTTGCCAAAGCCATCCTAAGTCATAGATTGGTTTTATTTGATAGGGGGATTGCTGTTCGAGTTGCTCCCGTAGCTCATTGGTAGGTTGAAATAAAAATACATCACTAAATTGATTCAGATTATCAGGAAGTGGGGGGGCTTCGAGTACTATTAACTGGGTTTCTGGATTAAGCCAATAACTAAGAGAGGTGGTTCTAACGGCACTGCTACTGATGACTAAAGGGGAGGCAGATTGATTGATAATCCGAGCGACTTGTGGGTCATAATAATTGGTGTATTTGTTCCACCAGGTTTCTGACTGAGAACTTACCGCACCGGATAAAACGCCTAGGGAAATTAGGATAACGGTTCCTATTTGCCATAGTTTTTTTTGTCCAGGTTTAGCCAAACTGGAAGTTATTTTGACGGTGAGTAAGTAAGCAACTGCCAATTGAATACCCAAAAAACTAGGGATGAGGTAACGCGCAATCGTCGAACGTTGTCCCCGCCCCAGTAAATCAGGTAAGGATAAAGGGAGTGCGGTGACACTGATTAAAATTAGGACAAATAACCAAACCCGTTTCGGTGTGGTGCGAATCAGAAAATAGATGGCGTAAGCTACCAGGAGTAAAATCGGGATAACGAGATAAGTTAATGGATAGTTTAACCCAAATAGTCCGTTATCCACACCATAGCGAATATCGAATAGTTGCTTATCGTAGCTAATTTGCGGATCAAAAAATACGGCGGCGAGATTAAACATCCAGCGTTTGAAAAGAACCCATAGCGGGATATCTTTTGATGTCCAACCTGTGGCTCGAACTTCGCGAATTAAGACGAACCAGGGTAAGAATGCCACAATTCCCCCAGTTAACGCCAACAGATATGCCTTGACTTGTTGAGTTAACCGCCAGCTATTAATAGCGGCGACGTAGAGGGCTTGAGCGATTAACACCAGAAATGAGAGTAAATGAGAATAGAGTGCCAGTGATACCGTTACGGCATAAATCACCCAATTTCTTGACGTTTTAATTCCCATTGCTCGCAATAAAGCGGCACAGGATAGTAAAATCGTTACCGTCCATAAACTATATTGCCGTGCTTCTTGGGCGTAGAGGACATGAATCGGAGAAACAGCAATCAGGGCAACAGCAACCCATCCCGTTATCGGAAATTCAAATAACTCCCGACATAGCCAATACATTGCCGGAAATACCAATAGACTAATTAAGGCGGATAAACTGCGAGTGACAGAGGGAGTATTGCCAAACCAGCGCACCCAGAAATGAGCCATTAAATAATATAACGGTGGATGCTCAGACTTATTGACCAACGCCTTCATCGTATCACTTAAGCTGTTTTGGGGGCGAGGTTGTAGATAATCCTGTAATTCTTTAACTTGAATCATCCCGCCGTTGAAGTTATCCTGACTATACTCTTGAATCCTATGTCCGGAGACGCGAACCGATGTATAAATTTCATCCGTCCAATAGACCTTTTTTCCGAGGTTGGCGAAGCGAAAAAATAAACCCAAGATAATTGTTATTGCTACACAAGCTATTATGACCTGATGACGAATACCTTTCATGTTCTCACCCTAACTTCCTGCCGCTGCCCTAGAAGGGCGGGTTTAAGGTAGGGGCGGGTTTTACTAACTAAACCCGCCCCGACAACGTTTTTGCCATAAGTTATCTGTAAAACCCGCCCCGACAACCGGGCTTCCTTTACTCAGCAACCCCCATAATACATTGCGCTTCTAAAACCATCAAAGCATCGGTCTCGAATACACTACACTGTTCTGTAACTTTAGACAAGGCGGGACTTATTCCTGCCTGCAACTGGGCAATCGCGGCTTGGGCTGGGGGATACTGCATCAACCAATTACTACCCACAATATAGTCCGGTGTAAACGCGGCACGATGCACTAAAAAAAAGGTGACGCCATACCGTTGAATAAACTCTTGTACCTGGGATAAGTCCGGACTATACTGAGCCTGAATTAAATCAATCGCCCGTTGACGAATCTGATTATAGTAACCGACATGATAAGGAATCGCATACATCTCACTAACTAAAACAGGCTGCTGGGAAAACGTCGGCAAATTATTCGCTTCTTCATCAACCGAAGCAATCAGACTAGGCTTGGGTTGTTGAGCCAAAAATTCATATAAACTGGGATATTGACCCTGTTTATATCGAGTCAACGGGAAACTCACAAAACAGGGATATAAAATAAGTATCATCCCCAAAAGTGCCGTAACTACCCAGGCGAAGTACCTTCTAAAGCGGTGAGACGTAACCCTTGCCCAATAAACCAATGCATCTACTACTACCACAAACGCGATCGCACTCGCCAATGCCATAACGATTCGCAGGCTATGGGTAGTATAACGAATAGGCAGATGCAGCCTAAACAAGAAAAGGTGGGCGAGAACAAACGTCACACCCGCCGTTATCACCATCTCAGGTAAAATAACCACACCCCTCCTCACCTGCTTCACCAACCGAAAGCGAGAAGGATAGCGCCACAGCACCGGCAGTAGCAACCCCAGATACAATAACGGCGGTAGAGACAATCCGCCCAAAAGACTGCTACGCTTACCAAACAGCCAAAACTCCCAAGGATTCGCATCAAAAAAAGGGGTTCTCCCCTCTGGCATAAATTCCGGTAACCCTCTCGCCGTAGACGCCGCGATCGCAGGTCCAAATTCACTAGACTGTAAACTGTATGGTAGCAGAACCAGAACCGCCACCGCCAATCCCAACCCACCCAACCAATAATCCCGCCGATTACCCGAAAGACACCACCGCCCCCCTTCCCAGTCTCCCATCTGCAAAATCAGGATTCCCGCACAGATCAACACATACTGAGGATAGAATACCCCCAAAAGCGCGATCGCACCCAAACAAGGAAACAGTGAGCGCCGCAGTAAATAGAACAAAAACGCCAAAACTATCGGATAAACAAACGCTCTCGGCGTACCCGAAACCAGAGTATAGGTTGTCCAAAGATTTTGATTCAACAATAGAGACGCCGTAAATCCAGCAATTGGCACAGGTAACAATTCCAAACCAATACCAAAACAGTAACCCGTGGTAATCACCCCCAAAATAGTCGGCACCAGCTTATTAAATACCAAGGGATTCATCCCCAAACGTGCCATACTATGGTAAAGCGTCCCATACCCAACTGGAGCAACCGACTGATGATAATCAGCAATTAAATCATCAGCAAATAACCCTGGCTCTAAAAACCGTTGCATCCAAAATACATGCTGTCTGGCATCACTATCCACCAAATAGTCACTACTAAACGCCTGCTGAAGTGCCAAAAGACTATAAACCACAGAAAACGTCAGACTGAGACTCAACCAAAAAATACTTTGAGAACGGAATAATCTGTCCTTCCTCCTTCCTCCTTCCTCATTTGTCATAGCATTTTCCGAGAAAAAATTTCCCTCCCCAAAACCGCCAATCCCCCCATTAACATACCGCAAAAACCTCTGCGTTCCTCTGCGCTTCCCTCTGCGTTACTCTGCGTTAAAAAAAAAGCATGAGACAACAAACCTAACCCAACAAAATACCAACAACTAATCCCCCAAACAATCCGCAGACAAAACAACCAACCCTTCCCCATCAAACACTTTACATCGTTCCATCCTCTCCACCAAAACCTGAACCCCTCCCCCTTCCAGACTCAACCTTGCCCCTATCGCCGCCGACTCATACTCTTGAATCCAACGATTACCCATCACATACTCCGGCGTAAACGCCCCCCGTTCCACCAACCATAAATCCACCCCATACCGCCGAATAAAATCTTGCACCAATCCCTCATCTAAACTATACTGAGCCTCAATCAAATCAACCGTCCGCTGATAAATTTCATTGTAATAATCCAAATGATAAGGCAACGCATATCCTTCCCCCCCCACTAAAATCGAACGCTGGGCAAACGTCGGTAGACTATTCGCTTCCTCCGTCAACGAAGCAATCACCGTATCTTTCGGTTGTTGTTGCAGAAACTTGTAAAGTTCTGGCACATCACCTACCGTGTAACGACTAATCGGAAATGGATAATCATTAGCTTGCAAAATACTGGGATAAAAAAGTAGGATAGCAGCCAAAACCCCCGTAAACCCAATAGCCAAAAGCGGTTTCCCTTTAGTTTGAGCCACCTGAAAAACTGTATCCAATAAAATAGTCAGCGCCACAGCCGCCGCCAACGCCACCAAAATCCGCAAACTGTGTTCTGTATAGCGATTAGGAAGATGTAGCTTAAATAGAAACAAATGAGCAGCGGCAAACATACCCATCGATACCAGCAGCATCTGAGGTAACAGCCAAATACCCCTACTAACCCGTTTAACCAAAGGAAACCGAGAGGGATATTTCAACAGAAACGGCAAAGAAAAACTCACCCAAACCTGTGGCGGTACTAAAAGAATCGAATACTTTGCCATCAACCGACACCATTCCGTTGGCAGCATACCACTGCGCTTACCACAAATCCAATAATTCCAAGGGTCAGTATTAAAAAAACTTGACCATCCTTTAGCCGAAAAAGCGGGTAACCTCCTCGCTTGTGTTAACGTAATCACAGAACCAAATTCTGAAGGATTTAAAGCATAGGGTAAGAGAACTAAAAATGCAACTCCTAATCCCCACCCACAGAACCAATAATCTGAGCGCACTACAGATAAGCGAAACCGCCCTTGTTCCCACCGCCCTAGCTGAACAATCAACAATCCAGCGACAATAAAGACACACTGAGGATAAAATAACCCCAAAAGCGCGATCGCGACAAGAGTTGGCAGTAATAACCGTCGCCATAAATAATACCCAAAGGCGAGAAACAGAGGATAGACAAAGGCTGCAGGTGTAGCCGATACTAAATCATCTCTCATCCAGAGATTTTGATTCAATAGCAACGACGCGATAAACCCAGCAACGGGTACAGGCAAAATTTGTAGAGTAATGCCAAAACAGTAGGCAGTTGCCACTAATCCCAGCCCCAGGGGTAAAATCTTACTTAAAGCCATCGGATCAATTCCTACTGCGGCAAAGAGCCGATAGAATGTAGCATATCCTATCGGTGCAACCGATTGAAAATAATCGGCAATCAAATCCCCAGGAAACAACTGTGAGTCGAGAAACCGACGCATCCAAAAAACATGTTGCCGCGCATCATCCTGGACAATATAGTCATGACTCAAAGCCTCTTGTAATGCCGGATATGCATAAATAGCCGCAAAAGTCAAGCTCAAACTCAACCAAAACACCTGCTGAGTGCGAGAGACTTTGCCAGTCAGTACCCTATTCCCCGTCTGAAGACTTAGCATAGAGAATATAGCGCGAATTTCGATACGCGATCGCGAAATCCAGAGGTTGAGTGCTACTCGTCACCAAATAATCGGCTCCATACTTACTCATCACCGCCCGGGCTTGGTCAGTGGTTAAGCTGTTATAACCTGTGCTCAGCGCCTGCTTCATCTTACTGAATGTAACTCGTTCACCCGGTTGGGGCCAAGGGTTGAATGTACCACTCAAGTCCGACAGACGTTCATACCAGTCGAGCACTCCCACCTTAGTCGGGGGGATAAACTTAAATTTGGCGACGGTGGGGCGTTGTGCTAACCAAGTAAAGGGAGTAAGTTCTGCGGGTGGTGTAACAATCACAGCATCATCAGGGGTGTTCGTGCGAATCCAATTACATAGCGCTTTCCCTTCCGAATCTATCCCCTGTTGTTCACTGGGAAACTCAGAGAGTGCAACTAAAGCTTGGTGAAATTGTACAGCTTGAATACTACAAGCCCCACTCAATAGCACGATGCAAAGGAATAACAAAATGCGCCGTGCAATACCCGTAAAGCTTTGCTCAAGGGCGCAAGCAAAAAGCAGACAAGTATTCAGGGGCAGCATAACATCCCCCAGCCGAAAGGGGTAATATTGTAAGAACTTACCCTGATCATCAAATGGCGCGATCGCAAGTCCTAAGCCAAAAGGTATTAAAGTCAGTAGGGTAAACTCCGCCAGCCCCATCCGCACCGCATTTTCTGAAGACTGTTGCTTGCGCCGCAGTACTCCCACACTCAGCGCCAACACCAACAAGTATACAGCCAGTTTAATCCACCACTGTTGTGACCAATACAGGGGATTCAGATGGTGAGGAGTGCGGATGAATACATAAACATAGGACGGTTCTACAGCACCTGTGGGACTAGGCGTCAATAAATGTTCCACAACCGTGTAAATCGATAGCGCACTGGCTATCAGATAAATCCCCACAATAGAACCCAGATACCGAATACTTCTAAAATGGTGGTGGCGTCTGAGGAGCAACCATCCTCCTATCACCAGAGACGCCCAACCCCCGACAAAAATGTGGAAGAATGTAGCTAGCCCCAAAAGAAGTGCCATTAGGCGATAGTGACCCGTTAACATCAGCCCAATGACGAACAGCAATAGACCATAAGCTACAGCTTTCGGCTCAACTCCTCCCACCAACCATTCACGGGCAACTATCCCTTGATGGTCATCCACATATAGAAACAAACCAACCGCCAGCAGCAGTAACGGCAAACTCAACCCCAGCTTTCGACCCAGAAACACTAACCCTGAAGCCATCAGGGTGTAACACAGCAGCCGCCCGATTAAAGACGTGGCTAAAAACCCCCAAGCCGCCGCCATTGAGCCAAACAACGCCAGGAAGGGGATGCGATAGCCCGGAGGCTGATTGAGATACCAGTCTCCCGGAATCCAAGTCGGGTCAGCATACTGTCTGGCAAAGGGTAAAATATTGACTTCATTACCGCCGCCCATATTGCCATCCAGCAGGAACCCCAAACTGAGGAATGCAGTTACGACCAGAATTTGAACGAGGACTTGCTTCCAGTGGGTTCGTTCTTGATTAACCGGATTGGTTTGTATGGAATGGCTTGATATCATCTTGTTGGTCACTGGCGTGATACTTCCCAGAATTAAAGCATAATCGTTGCTGAGTATAGTAGTGTCAGCGTCTCGTGAATAGCTTTGCCACATAACCCGTTGATTTGTCGAGGCGGACGCGAGAAATTAACCAATTCTGAAGTTTACAAGAGGAATTAAAGTGTGGTCAACGTTTTAGTTACAGGTGCAGCCGGCTTTATCGGATATCACCTCAGTCAACGGTTACTTGCCCAAGGTGATACCGTAATTGGACTGGATAACCTGAATGCTTACTATGATGTCTCCCTCAAACAAGCCCGACTGGCACAACTAGAGAATAAACCTGGGTTTCGCTTTTATAAACTAGACTTAGCCGATAGAGAGGGGATTGCCCAGTTATTTGCCCAAGAATCTTTTGAGTTTGTCGTCCATCTGGCGGCGCAGGCGGGTGTTCGCTATTCCCTGAAAAATCCCTACGTTTATGTGGATAGTAACTTAGTGGGTTTTACCAATATCCTGGAAGGGTGTCGCCATTCCGACATTAAGCATCTGGTGTTTGCCTCATCCAGTTCGGTGTACGGCGCGAATACGAAAGTGCCGTTTTCGGTACAGGATAATGTCGATTCTCCCGTTAGCCTCTATGCCGCCACCAAGAAAGCGAATGAATTAATGGCTCATGCCTATAGTCATCTGTATAACATACCCACAACCGGCTTGCGCTTCTTTACTGTCTACGGGTCGTGGTATCGTCCCGATATGGCACTATTTTTATTTACCAAAGCTATCCTCGCCGAGCAGCCGATTAATGTGTTTAATTATGGTCGGATGCAACGGGATTTTACTTACGTTGAGGATGTCGTCGAGGGTGTGGTGCGAGTCATGGGTAAGATTCCGCAGCCGAAAGCTTCAGGAAATGCTTCACCAGGATCAAAAAGTTCTGCCCCTTATAAACTCTACAACATTGGCAATAATCAACCGATTGAACTGCTACAACTCATTGAAACCCTAGAACAATATTTGGGCAAAACCGCTGTGAAAAATATGCTACCCATGCAACCCGGAGATGTGCCGATTACTTATGCGGATGTGGATGATTTAATCCAAGATGTGGGATTTAGACCAAATACGCCCATTGAAGTGGGTGTGGAACAATTTGTTCAATGGTATCGGTCTTATTACAACATTTAGTCTATTTTGTCAATAATTTAGATTGAATCGGGGCGGGTTTAGTCACATCTTTTTGCAACAGAAAAGATAGTCGTAAAACCCGCCCCTACAAAGACACCATTCCCAACTAGCGAAGCGAAGGGTCAAACCTTTTTCATTTATCATCCTTCTGGATTTCGTCATCCGGCTGGATATTTTCCTCCATCCGTTTGAGCAAAAGCTGTTTGGCTTTGAGGATATCGGATTCGGTGCCATAGTGATTGTGATAGTAATAGTAAGACCGGGTGGTATACCCTTTAACGCCATTGGCAACCACTCCGAACACGGTCGCGTTAGAAATTCTCATAGTATCTAAGGCTTGCATTAATGCCGAGCGATCGCTCTTACCCAAACCAACCACCATAATTACACCATCAGCGTGAGCCGCCAAGATACGACCATCTGCCAGTCCTAACACAGGTGGTGTATCGTAAATCACCAGGTCAAAAACCGCATGAAATTGCTCCATTAAATGTTGCATCTTCTTAGAACACAGAAGACGACTCGGATCAGGCGGGACTTGACCGGCGGTGAGGACATACAACCGATCCCACATCGGGATGCGTTGGATTGCCTGTTTCGCGGTTAGTCCCGTGGCGATGACATTACTTAAGCCGACTTTATTATCTAGGTTCAAATAGTGATGAACCTGAGGGCGTCGCAAGTCTGCATCCACTAGCAAAACTCGTTGACCCATGGCGGCGGCGGCTTGGGCGAGATGGACGGAAACGGTAGATTTTCCTTCTGAGGGTGTGGCTGAACTCACAATGATGGAGTGAACGGGCGTATCGCTACCCAGAAAGCGAATATTAGTCTGGAGCGAACGGAACGATTCTAAAAAAGGAGAAGCATTGTAGTTTCGGGATGGGCGGCGAGATTTTCGCGGGTTGGGGGAAGGGGGCGCTGATGTCGTCTGGGTTAGGTTTGCCGTAGACATCATCTGTTTGAGTTGTTTTTGGTAGGGGATAATGCCCAGTAGGGGAAGTTTGGTTAAGTCTTTAAGTTCATCGGGAGAATGGAAGACATTATCCAAACGTTCGATCAGCAAAGCAACGCCCATGCCCAACAATAACCCCGCGATCGCACCCAATGTGATATTACGCTGGGTATTGGGCCACACGGGGACTTCTGGAATTTGCGGCTTGACGATAATTTGCCAAGGTAAGGCTTTCTGGGCGGCTTCAATTTCCAGATTTTCCCGCACCGCCAGAAAGCGATTTAAGCTATCGGTGGCGACTTGGAGTTCTCGCTGTAAATCTGTGTAGCGGCGGGCGATGACGGGGATTTGTTTAACCTGGAGGTTGAGCAGTTGAGCGGCTCGCGCGATCGCACTTTGTTTCACTTGCAGGACTTGCATTTGGTTGGTGGTTTGCACCAGTTGCTGGGTCAATTGTGTGCGAATCGAATTGGGAGAAGCACCGGACACCCCAGCCTCGCTTAGGCTGACGCCCAACACGTTTTGGGATTCTTGGTTGAGTAAGGGTAAGAGATTATCCCGTTTCTGGCGTAAGGCTTGCATCGTGGGACTTTGGGGCGTAAACCGTGCCGATTCTAGAGCAATCTCGGCTTCAAGTTCCGCGAGTTGGTTGAGTAACTGTTGGTAGCGAGGGGCTTCACTGAGGGTGACTGTGGCAACGGCTTGTTGGGGTGATAATCCCAACTGCTGTAGAAGGGTATTATAAAGGGAGCGCGTTTCTTGATACTCAACCTGAGTTTGCAACTGCTGCTGTTCAATCCCACTCACCCGTTGGGATAACTCTTGGGCTTGGATTTCCGGGTCAAGGAGGTTGTGTTGTTGGCGAAAGGCTTGCAGTTGTCCTTGCAGCTTATTCACGCGATCGCGCAGCATGGGTAACTGGTCATCGACAAACAGAATTCCCTGTTTCAGGTTCAGTTGTCGCTCTTGTAAAGAGTAGCGCAGATATCCTCTGGCGACTTCGTGTAAAACCCGCCGCACTCTTTCCGGCTCAGTATCTCGATAACGCCCTTCTAGGATTTTGGTTTCCCCCAGTCGGCTAACGATGAGCTGACTCATTAAGGAATCATAGCTCACCTCTGGGTAGTGCTTTTGGATCTCCTGGACAATAGCGTCCATTAGCTGAGGAGAGCGTAACACCTGAATCTGGGTATCGTAATCCAGTGCCGAATTCCGTCCCTCACCGCCACCCACCACTTCCGTGAGTTTGTCTAAGTCTCCTTCCTCAGTAACCGGTTCAACCAGCAGTTGAAACTTGCTCTCATACTTAGGGGTCTGATTCAACGTCCAAAAACTGATCCCCGAGGTTACCGCGATCGCGACTCCAGCAATTACTAAAGCACGACGCCGAATCACGCTGACCAACTGGCGCAATGTCCATTCATCAGGATCGGGTTCCGGAGGTGGAGTCCGGTAGACTAGCGGTGGTGAATACTTTGGGTGTTTCCCATTGCCATTGGGTGATAATGGTTCCTGAATCTGACCGATCTCCATCTTCCCCCTACTCCTTCTGCGTGGATTGAGCGCGTTTGTCAAAAAATCATTTTACCTTGTTTAATTGTGTATCAGCTTGGCTCAAAATCGTCACCAATCCCGCTGAAATTTACAAATTTGATGGGAGTAGGGAATCAGCCCTTAAAATCAACTCTTGATTCCCTATCTGTCCTAGAACACCGATTCAGTCATTCAATTATCTACTGAAATTCCTCAAAAACGGTAACACAAGCGACAATATCTTCCCTTTTTTCTGTAGAGACGTTGCATGCAACGTCTCTACAGCAGCCAACCGACGCTCTAAAATCCAAAAAATCTAAACACAGAGAACACGCTGCCAATCGGACTGACAATTGTTCCCAAAGTATCCGTGACTCGGGTCAAACCGGAACGTCTGACAATAATCACATCATTGGGGCGCAATGGCGGATTGCTTTGATCGTTAACATCGGCAGTAAAATCCACATCGATTTCCCGTTTTCTAACGGTACCATTCGGTTGGAGACGAACCAACTCCACAGAACTCTTACGGGCGCGACGGTTATCAAATCCGCCCGCCGCTAGCAGGGCTTGATTCAAGGGGGCGTTAGCGGGGACGGAGACTGCACCCGGTTTCTCGACTTCTCCCACCACATTTACATTGATAATTGCCGCTGAGAAGCTTGCTGATGCCAATTCCGTGGCTTCTGAAGCTGTCAGGGTTTCGGCTTCGGGGACTCTAATCGTATCTCCCTGTTGCAAAATCACATCTTCAGAGAGATCTCCCTCTTGTAAAAGCTCCCACAGATTTATGACAAGTACTTGCTCAGTACCATCTCTGGTGGTGCGTCGCACTTCCACGTTACGAATATCGGCAGATTGAGTAATACCTCCGGCGACTTGGATGGCTTGAGTTACCGTTGGCGGTTCTGTATTATTGCCACCGCCGCCACCGCCACTAGCCCTGTCAGCCGTAGCGGCTCCCGATGTGGCGGCTGTGACAGTATAAGGACCTGGACGCACCACTTCCCCGACTACGGCAACTTTAATCGGCTTTACCGCCTCTGGTGAAAAACTCGCTGTTGCCAGTTGACGGCTTTCCAGGGGGTCAATGCCGGTGGTGGTGGGGATCAAGATTTCATCACCATCCCGCAAGGTCACGTCTTGGGATAGATCGCTATTTTGCAATAAGTCCCAGAGATTAACCGTATAGGTTTGTCGGGTAGCTGGGTTCATCCGGCGGCGGATTTGGACGTTTCGCACATCAGCCGAGCGGCTAATTCCGCCAGCGAGCTGAACCACTTGAGTCACGGTGGGAAATTGTTGCCCTTCGTTGAGGGTGACGCTGTAGGAACCCGGACGACTGACTTCCCCGGCGACCGCAATTTTTAGGGGGCGAGCATCAATCAGGGTTAGAGTGACTAAGGGGCGTCTGACAAAGGGAGCGTATCGCCCAGAAATTCGTTGAGTGGCAGCATTAATGGTTAACCCTTCGACAGGGATACTGCCGGCAATCGGTAAATTGAGGGTTCCATCGACTAAAACCTGGTATTCCCCACTGTATTCTGGGACATCAAAGAGTGTCACGCCCACGCGATCGCCTGGTCCTAGGGTATAGGGTAAATCGGGTGGTGGATTCGTGACTGTCGTGGGTGTAGAGGGCGAAAATGTGGGGACTTGCGCTATTCCCGGAAGCGGTGCGGTTACGGCAAAAAAGGCGAATAGGGTTAAACCTGCCACAGATGGTGTTAAATGCTTGCTCAAGTTGATCCTCCCGATCCCTATGGTGCGAAAACTCTCAATGGGTCTTTTAATTCTTAGTTTAGTCATATTTATTACAGATGTCTTAGCTCATTCGTGATTAGCTCCCATTACCGTTGAAGCTAATTGGCACGAAAAAGTTCATACCCGCAGAACGTTATAGTCTCCTGAGAAACTGTTCCACACTTTGAGCCCAACGTTTTTTATCAACCGTGACAAGTAAGTTGTGTCCAGCGATCGGGAATAAAACCAGTTGCTTAGCACCCTGAACATTCTGGAGTATCTGCTCAATTTCGGTTCCTTTCGAGGCAGAATATTGGGCAGGAATGAACTCTGATGGCATACATATAGAAAGATTACCAGCAGGATTAATCCGATTAGACTGGTACAACCTGTTTTGAGTAGGAGTCTTTGAACGGCTGATTGAGTCTTCACGATTTTTGGGGATTAGATTTCATCACAAAGACGTTTCAGGTTTGACAAAGCTGTTGTCTTTGTCGTTATCCTGCCCAAAAATTATACCAATTTCAACCCATTAAAGAATTCTCTAATCCCGCATCACTGACAAACTCGGCTAACCCTAAATAACGAATCCCTTGGGGATTCGTCTCAAAACGACAGGGTAACACCTCAAGCCCCTGGAGAACCGCCTCTCGCAAGAGTTTGCCATAAACGGGATCAGTACTGTCACCCGGGCTAAAGCGATCGCAGTCCCCCCGATTGATAAAATAAAGCATGATCGCCTTGGCTTTGGGCAATAACTTCTGGAGTTCTTGCAGGTGCTTTTGTCCCCTTGTGGTAACAGTATCAGGAAATAAGGCTAAGGTTCCCTGCGCCCAAGTCGTATTCTTGACTTCCAAATAGATGGGAGGCGCTTCATTCTCCCCCGTCAGTACAAAATCAACCCGACTTTTCCGGTTTTCACCATAAACCACTTCTGGGCGAATTTGGCTGTAGCGATTGGCTAATTCCGGAATTAGCCCTTGTTCCAGGATAATCTTCATCACCCGATTCGGGAGTGCGGTATTTATCCCTACCCAAGTCGGTTGGGTGTCATTGACTTGGATCATCTCCCAGGTGTAGGCTAACTTTCGCTTGGGATTATTACTGTGAGATACCTGAACTAAACTTCCAGGGGTGGAAACCCCTGTCATTGGACCAGTATTCGGACAATGAGCGATGATTGTTTCCCCTGATGCAAGCTGAATATCGGCAAAAAACCGCTTATAGCGTCTGAGTAACGTCCCCGGCTCTAATGTCGGGTATTTGTAAATCCAATCGGAGTTATCGTCCATTAATTTTTGGGAACTGTTCACATTACTTAATAAGTATATTAAAATAACTTAACACGCAGTGACATTCAATGGACTCAAAATGGCTAACTCAGACCAACGGAAACAGCGGATCATGGAACACATCAAACGCTCGATCACAATTCCTCAGCAAGGCTTTTCGATGACTTCAGATGCTAAAAAGCAACAGATTATGGCTCATATCAAAATGACACGAGGTTAAACCTTCACAGCAAAAGCTTCCCATTAGTTCTCTCCGGGGCGGGTTTTCCCGATAACCTTTTGGAAAAAACTGACCATAAAACTCCAGAGAATTTGGGTTATCCTGCTAGTTTATTCGAGAGAACATGCGGATTTGGTATAACTGGGGATTTAAGCCTAGGCTGAAACGCTAGTAGAGACGTAGCATCCTACGTCTCTACATTACCTATTGTGACACCGATCCCTGCTATAGAGACGGTTTAGTTAAACGGGAACAATAACGCTCCTCAACAATTGTAGATTTAGAGGACATCTTTACCGATTTATGGTGCGAGGTTTGGGAAACAACCTCCTTTTCCGGATGGATAGTAATTTGCTTACAAACTAATTGCTGGCTTCCTGGACGAATAAAACCCCATGTATAAACTTGGGGATCAGGGAGTGTCGCTTGCGCTGGAGCTAGTCTGAAAGTGGTTGATAATACTAGCCCTAAAATAAATAAAACGACAAGTACGGTTTTCCGCATTGATTTCTCTCAGTTGACTGAGTTCAAATTAATTTTGCTCTCTACTCTCTATTATATCTAATATATCTAACTTCACCAAAATTCATCCCTCATCCCTCATGGTCAAAAAAACCCCCTTTTGCTGGAGTTGCGCCAGGGAACGGTTAAGATAAATTTGAGCAATCGTATCTTGGGGATTAATTCTCAAAACCTCTTCAAACCGCTGTTTCGCTTTGCCAAACACCTGCTTGGCGTAGAGAAACAACCCTTCTTCAAAAATGGAGATTGTGGCTAACTTGCCTTCCTTAATTTTTAATGAATCTCCATCAAACACTTCAAAAACTGCCACCGCTTTTGACTTACCTTTTACCTTAACCTGCTCCACAAAGCGGAGGCTGTACTCCGTTGGGTTATGTAAACGAGTCAACGTCTGTCCCGATATTAATAACGACACCTTATACTGTTTCGTTAGTCCCTCCAAGCGAGCCGCTAAATTAACATCATCACTAATCACGGTACTATCTATCCGGTGTTTTCCCCCAACTGTACCCAGCATCAATGAGCCGGTGTTAATACCAATGCCAATTTTGATCGGCGTATAACCCGATTGCAGACGACGCAGATTATACTCATACAACCGCTGTACCATAGAAATTCCGGCTTGAACCGCATCATCAGCAATACCACTAAATAGTGCCATAATCGCATCGCCCATATATTTATCAATAAAGCCATGATGTTCGATAATGGCTGGCTCCATCCGCTTTAAAAAAGCATTAATAAACTTGAAATTTTCCTGGGGATTCATCCGTTCCGAGAGGGTAGTAAAATCCCGAATGTCCGAGAAAAGGACTGACATTTCCTGCTGAACTTGGTCGCCTAATTCTACATCAACGACACTTTGTTTATTTAAGATCTGTAAGAATTGACTGGGGACAAAACGAGAAAAAGATTGATTGAGTTGGAACAGTTCATTTGTGAACTGAATTCGCTCCGCCTCCGCTTGTTTGCGAGATGTAATATCTTCCACAAACCCCTGATAGTAAACTGGAGTTCCAGACGCATCATAAACAGTACGGGCATTCTCACTAATCCAGATAATTGTGCCATTTTTGCGGCAGATCATTGACTCAAACTCACACACAACACCATGCTGCTGCATAAGTGTCATAAATTCCTGACGCCGACGGGGATCAACGTACAAGTGATGCTGAATACTGTTAAGGATTGCGATCAATTCTTGGGGGGAATCGTAGCCGTAGATGTGGGCTAAAGCGGGGTTAGCACTGAGATAACTGCCATCGAGAGCAATCTGAAAGATTCCTTCTTGGGCATTTTCAAAAATAGAGCGATATTTTTGTTCTGCCTTCACCAGTGCAGCTTCAGCTTGTTTGCGTAAACGCAGCTCATAATAGACATCGCTAATATCTCGACCTTCAACAATCAAAAAGTCAATACTACCATTTTCATCAATAATCGGTTTAATTGAAAAATCAATCGTGGCAATACGCTGTTGTTCGCCAAAAATATCAACTTCATAACGGATAAATTTACCGCTAGCAGCTTGAGAAATGGCTAATTTTAACTGGGTTTGAGTTTGGGAGGAAATAGTCCACCAGTAACACTCCCACAAGGGTTTTCCTGCCACATTATCTAAATGTAACTCACCTAAATTAAGGGCAGTTTGGTTGACTTCCAGGACGATTCCATCAACACTCAGCATCCCCGTAAACTGAAATGTCTGATTAAAAATTGCCCGAAATTTTAGCTCACTAGCACTGAGTAATTTGACAGATTGTTTTAAATCCTGATTCAACTGTTTAAGTTTGGCATTTTGTTCAGCCATTTTTTTATCTTGAAGATAACTATTGATTGCTTCTTTTACTGTCAAAATTAGGTCTGAAGCCTGCCAAGGCTTAGCGATATAACGATAGAGTTTAGCATAATTAATTGCATTGCCTATGGCTTCAAGATCAGCTTGTCCGGTTAGCATAATTTTTAGCGTTTTGGGTGAAAGTTCATGAACACACCTTAATAGTTCATCACCTTTCATCCCTGGCATGATATGGTCAGAGATAACTAACGGAATCTCATAGTTATCTTCTAAGAGTTCTTTAATTAACTCTAATCCCTCTTCTGCCGCTTCCGCAATTTCGATCAGATAATTCTTGCCAAGAGCCTCCTTAAGCTCAGCCTTTAGACTTCTGAGTACTGTTTTCTCATCATCGACACAAATAATTACCTGTTTAGTCATACTTAGGTTACCTATACCGTCACGCAGAAGTCACAAGGATTTTTTACTGGGTTTGAATTATCGGCTTTGCTGGATAATTTACAAATAACTTATAGTTGAGATAATCCTAATTTAATGATTTCCACTAATTCTGCTTCTGACCACGGTTTGTATAAGCAGTAATGCAGGTTTGCTTTCCTTTTTGCTTGTTCAATCGCCTCTGCATCCGCTTGACCTGTCAGCAGAATTTTAATGACATGGGGAAACTTATGATGAACCTGAACCAGAAACTCATCGCCTTTCATTCCCGGCATTAACCAATCCGACACAATCAGAATAATGCTCACATTTTCTTCAACAAGCTCATCAATTAATTCTAACGCTTCATCAGCCGCTTCTGCAAGTTCATAAGTATAAGCATCCCCAAAGGCTTCTTTGAGCTGAGTCTTCAGACTTTTGAGAACGACTTTTTCATCATCAACACACAAAATGACGGGTTTATTCATTGGGCATTTGTCCTTTGTTATTGGTCATTTGTCAGATCAAGTCTATCTAAACAATTATTATTCGTTTCCTTCTGTCCTCTGTCTTCTTGATCTAGTCTCCCGCCGTCCGAAAAGGTAATGAAACAGTAAAAGTGGTTTTACCTGGAATGGATTCAACGTCAATCTTTCCCTGATGCTTTTCAATAATCTTTTTCACAATATCGAGTCCTAATCCACTTCCTTCTCCAGCTAACTTAGTTGTAAAAAAGGGCTGAAATATTTTGCTTCTAATTTCTGGAGGGATTCCTTTCCCACTATCGGTAATACTAACTTTTATCTGTTGGTCTTGCCCCTTGACATCAATGGTTAATGTTCCCTGATTATCCATTGCCTGTAAAGCATTATGAATCAGATTCGTCCAGACTTGATTGAGTTCATCTGCATAACATAATATCGGTGGTAACTCTTCATAGTTTCGGCTTACTTTAATCCCATGTTTTAGTTGATTCTGATAGAGGGTTAACACTGTTTCAATGCCTGCTGTTAGGTTAGCCGGAATCATTGTTCCTGATTGGTCATAACGGGCATAATTTTTTAATGCAAATACTACTTTAGAGGCTCGTTCAGTTGCTATATTGATGGTTTGAGTTCCCCGTTGTAATCCAGATAGTTTGTAAGCCGTTTCTAAGAGGCGCGAACTATGGGGACGTTTCAACAGAGGGAAGAATTCTTCAATGTTGTTATAAATCCCCATATCAACTAAAGTATCGGCTATGGTATCAGCGTCCTGAATATCTTCAGTTTCCAATTGACGAATTAATACTCGCCGTCGTTTGCGTTCTTCTTTCGCCGTTAGATTCGATTCGTTTTGGAGTGAACGTTGCAACATTTTTAGAAAATCCTGCCCTTCCTCTGAAGTTAATGATTGAAAAAGTGTGGGTAATTGTTCCAAGGTTTGGCGTAAAAATTTAGAAATATTTCCGGCTGAGGAACGAATCGCTCCCAAGGGTGTATTGATTTCATGGGCAATCCCAGCAATTAATTGTCCCAAGGCTGCCATTTTTTCCGATTGAATCAGTTCATCTTGCGTGGCGTTGAGAGAGTCGAGAGTGTTTTTTAACTCTTGGGTGCGTGCGGCAACGTTTTGTTCTAGATTGTTATAAAGTCGGGCATTGTCGATCGCGATCGCGGCTTGCCCGGATAGGAGTTGTAAAACTTCCAGCCCGTCTGGGGTAAAGGCGTCTGTGGTTAGATTATTTTCCAGATAAACAATACCACTGAGTTGACCTTGATTCAGTAGCGGCGCACACAAAATCGATTGGGTTTGATGGGTTTGAATATAAGGATCGTTAGTAAACTTGCCGACCTTAGCTGCATTGGTTTCGACTACGGTTTCTTGGGTATGAGTGACATAGTTAATAATCGATAAAGGTAGGTTATTTTCCAACGATAAAGATTGCAAGTCATTGACTTGATTAGTCTCGACATTTAGCGATGCCTCAATTACCCATTGTCCCGATTTATTTAAAACAAGTACTCCCGTTTGCGCTCCCGTATTTTCAATTAAAATTTCCATCAAAGCCGCCAGTAACTTATTCAGATTAATTTCACTACTAATGGCTTGAGAGGCTTTCATCAGCGTCGCAAAATCTAATGCTGACTGATTTCTCCCGGAAATACTACTCACCGTCGTGCGGGTTTCTGTAATAAAAGTGACACGAGAAGATGGAGCAAAAATCTGGGGATACTGGGCTTTCAAATCTCTCGCCTTCGCCGTCGCTCCCCAGCGCGTGTAAGCGTAATGGGCTTCTTTAATATAAGTATGAGCAAACTTGTCCATCCCGCGATTCTGATAAAACATTGCGGCTAAATTGTAGGCTAAGGCTTCCTCTTGAATATAGCCATTATCCCTCGCCCCTTTAATCGCTTGTTCATATAACTCCATCGCCGTAACCACTTCACCCAAAACTCGCGCTTTTTCGGCTCCAACTAAATCAAATTTATGGCGCTGATTCATCGCACCATGCTTTGCCCAAATCTGCATTTTTTCTTGATTGGCGTTAACTCGATCAATTAACGCCTCTTTTTGTGCCGATGTCGCCTCAGAAAAAATGGCAAGATGGGCGAGAGAATCATAAAAATAGAATATCGGAATCACAATCATCGCCGTAACCCCATTTAAATACTGTTCGGCTAAAACCGCATTTTTCACCGCTTGCTCAAACTCCCCAAATAGATAACACAGAATCAGCTTATTCAAATAAAATAAATGCAGTTCTGTTCGGTCATTTGCAGCCAGCGCCCGGGGTAATGATTTCTCTTCATTGTACGCCTTCCCCGTTAACTGCGTGGGATTTTCGCCTTGACCCCGTAAATTCTGCACCGCTTGTAAAAAAATTGCTGTCCAATTAAATGGACTTTCCCGACGAATTTGCCGCACCGCCTGATTATACGTGGCGATTTCTTGTTCCACCTGTGTCAGTTCAACCGCACTAAAATATAAATGATCGCAGGTATAAAAGGCGCAATACCCCGCAAACTCAAAATCTCCCGTTTCCACACCACTGTGATAGCCCTCAATCAGGATGGGTACAGTTTGACTAAAATGCTCTTTCCAATGCAAATTATGAGCGCCCAGCACCTCTAAAACTTTACATTTGACTTGCTGAGCATTAAACTGATCCACTAAACTAAGCGCTAATTTACCAAATTGATATCCCGCCTCAAAATTTTGCTGACGATCCAATAAAATACATCCATAACAGGCATACCCAAATGCTGACAACGGAGCGTTACCATACTTAACTGATAACTGAACCATAGATGAGGCAATCAGAACAAAAAGTTCCGGTGCGGCGATATAAGCAGCGGCAATTAAATTGGATAGAATTAGTACAGCGGCTAGAGGTTCAGCGGCGGTCATTTCCGGAAGGTTAATTAAATCTTCAATCTCATATTCGACCAATATCGCAGCCGTTTCTGCTAATCCGTTTTGTAAATCTGCAAAACTGGGTTCTTTGGGTAAGCTGATTTTCAGTAATTTTAGTACTTGCAGTCCAATATGAATGGCTTCTTTAAGATTATTTTGTGAGGCAATGGCTTGAATCTTGACTTCATACACATTGACTTTTTCCAGCACGGTTTTGGCATGGGTCAAGAGAATTTCAATTAATTCGTCCATCGCCGTAAAATTTCCGCTTAAATAGGCGGCTTTTGCGGCTTCTTCATATAAGGCTAAGGTTAAGTCATAGTCCTGTTGCCAACTATCTGCACCGAGAAGTTCTCGTCCCACAGTTAAATAATTGAACGCGGCGCCATAAGCGGCTGAGCTTTTGGCTTTCTGACCAGCGATTAAATTCAAATTGGCGATTTGATGGCGTTCATCCTGACTAATTTCTCCCGATGTGTTTTCACCCGTATTGACGATTCCTTGATTCAAATGATCAACGATTTCAAATATATTCTCAGACAAGGTTTCAGAGTCAGTACTTTGCCAAAGCAGACGACCAATTTGTAGGTGAATTTCTTTCTTATGGCAGTCATCAATTAATGCATACGCGGCTTGTTGTACCCGATCATGCAAAAATTTATACTCGTGAACCAGCAGATCGGGATTGAGTTCAGATAGGGGTATGATTAATTCAGATTGAACGGCTGTGACTAAGTTAGAGAAAATCACATCCTCCGGTTGTTCACAGACGATTGCCAGGGTGGACAAGTTGAAATTGGCACCGATACAAGCAGCTAATTGTAAAACGTGCTGGGTAGAATCGGGAAGCCTTTTTAAGCGGTTGGTCATCAACTCGACGACGTTATCGGTAATATTTTTCTCCTTGATTTTACTAATGTCCCACTGCCATTGATAATGTTGAAAATTGAAGGTGATTAAGTTTTCAGCATAGAGATTCCTCAAAAACTGATTCACAAAAAATGGATTGCCTGCCGTTTTGTTCATCACCAGTTCGGCTAAATGGTGGGCGGATTGTTTTTTGGGGTTTAATGTGTCATAAATAATTTGGCTAATATGGTCTAATTTTAAAGGAGATAACTTAATAAAGTTAACCGTCGCTCCTTGTTTTTTCAATCCATCCAGTGTCATCATCAACGGATGAGTCGCGCTGACTTCATTATCCCGATAGGCACCGATTAAAAATAGATAATGTATCTCGCTATCAGTCATAATCAGTTGAATTAACTTGAGCGTCGCCAAGTCTGCCCACTGCAAATCATCGAGAAAAATAACTAACGGATGTTCGGGTGAGCAAAATGCTCGAATGAATTTTTGGAAGACAATATTAAAACGATTTTGGGCTTCTTGTGACCCTAATTTTGGCACCGCAGGCTGTTGACCGACAATCCGTTCGACTTCAGGGATTATATCAATAATCACTTGACCATTTCTTCCTAAAGCGGCTAAGAGTTTTTCTTGCCATTGATTAAGTTGGGCTTCGCTTTCTGTCAAAATTTGCTGTACCAATTCCTTAAAGGCGCTGACAATAGCCGAGTAGGGAACGTTGCGTTGAAACTGGTCAAATTTGCCCGATATAAAATAGCCACGTAGTCGAGTGTTAGGTTTATGAATTTCGGCGATTAAGGATGATTTACCAATACCAGAATACCCCGCCACCAGCATCATCTCGATGGGGGTATGGGGAGTGGGAAGTGGGCATTTAGCGACGGGGGTATCTGCCGATTTCTGGGTTTCCTTGTCGTCTCGATTCGCGACGCGATCATAAGCGGCGAGCAAGGTTTCCACTTCCGCTTCTCGTCCATAGAGTTTTTGGGGAATTTGGAATTGTGCGGAAATATCTTGAGAACCGAGAGGAAAGTCTTCAATTGTTCCAGTTTCTGCTAATTGTCTCAGACAGGTTTGCAAATCAGCGACAATTCCCCCAGCACTTTGATACCGTTCTTCGGCGGTTTTTGCCATCAGCTTGATGACAATATTTGCAACGGTTGGCGGAATGGTTTCCCATCCGTGCATCCCGACGAGTTCGTGGGGAGGAGTTGGGACTTTTGCAATATGACAATGGACTAATTCCATGGCATCTTTTGTCTCAAATGGCAGCTTTCCGGTTAGCAGTTCATAGAGGGTGACACCTAGGGAGTAAAAGTCTGTGCGATAGTCTAAAGAACGATTCATCCGCCCGGTTTGTTCGGGGGAAATATAGGCTAATGTTCCTTCTAAGACATGAGGATTTTTGAGTGTGGGATTTTCGCGGGTAAGCTGGGTGGAGATACCAAAGTCAATGATTTTGAGTTGTCCGGTTTCGGGGTTAAAGACAATATTGCTTGGGTTAATATCTTTGTGAATGACATGAACAGCGTGAATCTGTGCTAAAGTTTCCGCTATTGTGAGCGCAATTTTGAGAAAGTCCCGCAGGGGTAGAGACGAGGATGTCTTTGTCAGGTTACTCATCCACTGCTGTAAGGATTCACCGCCAAAATCCTCTAAGATGATCACTAAGGTTCTCTGATAGGGTTGGATACTATACGCCTTAACCACGCCATCGATATTCAGATGGTGGGTGATTTCATACTCTTGTCGATATCGAGTCAACTCTTGGGGTGTGGGATAGTCTTGTTTGAGAAGTTTGAGAATGACAGGTTTGTTTTCCTCTGGTTGAATACCGCGATAAACTATGGTATTGGCACTTTCGTAGAGTTGGGACAGAATGCGGTAATTGGCAATTTTTAAGGCGGTGTTATTCGTCATACGTTGTGTGAATAGGAAATCGAGGACTCAGAGTTGACAAAAACCATATAATGTGGTAATCGTAGAGCCGTCGCGATATAAGTTTAGCCGTCGAACCGAAAAATCTGGGCGCGAATATGACTCTATGAGTTCTCCTAGGGAGTAGACGAACGCCCCGACTCTTCACCAACGATGGTAAATGACACCCTAAAATGAAGCGTTAGTGTAGCTTCCCTCTATTTGGCATAGCAAATACTAATCACGTTAGCTATAACAGAGCGATCGCGAAACCCACCTGGCAAAGGCAATGGTAAATGACACCCTAAAATGAAGCGTTAGCGTGGCTTCCCTTTATTTGGCACAGTTTTATGTAATTATACTCGGTTAAGGGATTATTGAACTCTTAAAATCAGCTTGATCTTACTTTTTTCTATCATACATCTATAGGACTTGTAATACAGCAACCGTAAACTCTTGTCCTTCCAGACGCCAGATGTTGTATCTGCACTAGCGTCCCTGTAGTCTAAATCGAAACCCTTTTGATTGACCGAATGTGGATAACCCATTTGCACCGTTTTCTCACGGGTACAACGAAGCATAACTTGATTGTTTGGTTGACGCTGAGCCTGGTAATTTCCACGCTTTACGGCACTTTAGCCCTTCAGTTTGCCTTCAGCAGCCAATACGTGGTACAGGATGATGCGAGACAGCATGTCTTCTGGATGCGGCGATTTTTAGACCCAGAGTTATTTCCTAATGATATCATTGCCGATTATTTCCAATCGGTTGCACCATTAGGATATCGTGTCCTGTACGATTTCATGGCAGGGATTGGGATTGATCCGATTGTTTTGAGTAAAGTTTTGCCCCTGGTTTTGGGATTAGTTACCACAGGTTACTGTTTTGGCGTGGCGGTGCAATTGTTACCAATACCTTTGACTGGATTTATCGCATCTGTACTGCTGAATCAAAATCTGTGGATGCAGGATGGGTTGATATCGGGAACTCCCAAGGCGTTTATCTATCCTATCCTGTTAGGGTTTTTGTATTATGGGATGCGCCAGTCACTGATTGGGATGGGAATCGCGATCGCGCTGTTAGGATTGTTCTATCCCTCATTAGTGCTAGTCTGTGCGGCGTTTCTGATTTTGCACTTGTGGCGGTTTAACCGGAAATTTCCCTGTGTGTCTCACAATCGCCGCGATTATGTCTTCTGTTTCACGGGTTTGGCGGTGGCGTTTGCGGTGTTATTACCCTACAGGATGAGTCTGTCAGAATTTGCCCCGGTGATCACGGCTACACAAGCCAAAAGTTTACCCGATTTCTTATCTCAAGGGCGAACTCGCTTTTTTATCGACGATGCTTGGTCATTCTGGTTTAATGGACGCAGTGGTATCCGCATTGATACAGCCTTAGCGCCGCCTCTGAGTTATTTGGGCTTGCTATTACCCGTTGTGTTACGCTATCCCTCTCGCTTTCCCCTCGCCAAGCAGATAACTGGGAATATGGGAGTTTTAGTCAAGTTTTTATTGGCGTCAGCTATTTTATTTTTAGCCGCCCATGCCCTGCTGTTCAAACTGCACCTGCCTAGCCGTTATACTCAGCATAGCCTGCGGATTGCGATCGCGCTGGCGGCGGCAATAGTTCTCACCCTAATCCTAGACGCGGTTTTGGTGGCGGCTAAGTCTAATTTTCAGTTTTGTCGTCAGCGAGGCGGCGCTTCTGGCACTTTAGTGCCCACTACCAACCCAGTCAGCAAGATTTCTCCAAAATTGGCGAAACCTTTGGCGCTGAGTTTAACAGGTTTAATTTCGATTACTCTCGTGGGATATCCTCACTTGGTTTTGAATACGTTTCCCTGGACGGCTTATATTGGTGGTAATGTCCCAACTTTATATGAGTTTTTTCAACAGCAACCCAAGGACAGTCAAATTGCATCCTTAGTGGAAGAAGCGAATAATTTACCCACTTATGCACAACGCTCAATTTTAGTCGGTCGCGAATATGCGATTCCCTATCATTGGGGTTATTATCGCCAATTTCGGCAGCGGATGTCAGATTTAATTGAAGCGCAATATAGTCCAGATTTAACGATTGTCCAGGAGTTTATCAAAAAATACGGGGTTGATTTTTGGCTGCTACCGACTACACCATTAACAGCCGAATCAATTGCTAATGATTCTTGGTTGATGCAGTACCAACCTGCGGCGAATCAAGCCATAGCTAAACTTGAAGCGGGGAAACAACCTGTGTTGGCATCGTTGAGAAGTGATTGTGCTGTTTGGGAGACACAGGGATTGATGGTTCTAGAGGCAGAGTGTATCTTACAAAAAAGACGCGATCGCTAAACGGTTAGGATTTACTGTTATGACTACAGTATTAAACTTAAAACAATGGCATGCTGCTTAAGGCTGGTGGGCATTGCCCACCCTACGGTATATCAGGGGTTTCGGCGACCAAAAATCCACGCTTTTCAGTGCCATTGAACTTAAAACCACAACCCGATCAACTTAATTATAGACAATCATTTAGTGATTTTGACGGGCGGAGTTTGGGCTTTAAACGCCAAATTCTATCCCTAAATAGAGACATTGCGATCGCGCCGTCTATAAAATAACCAGTAGTGAAGTAAAAATGAAAGCTATAGAGATATCATGTCAAAGGATAAAGGACTCAGTGAACAAGCATTCAGTCAGGCAGCAGAAGCTGGGTTTTCTAGTCAACTCGATGAGGTGGAGGAGTTGGATGTAGACATTCAGACTAATCCCCTCAAGGCAGTTCAGGGCAAGGCGGATTCAGTCTCAATCTCATGTGGAGAGTCTTCCTTCATCTTGAAGCTACATTTCTTTGGGGACTCAAGGAGTGAAATGCTTTGCCTGTCAAGCTCAAGTATTTCCGCCGCGCTGCACTAGCAAGGGAGGTCAAAACTCCTCTGTTCATATTCGGCTATACTAAACTTTAAACGGAGTCGTTATGAGTTTATTTATATGCCCAACCCCACTGTAGAAAATCTGGTGATTATCGGTTCTGGTCCTGCGGGTTACACGGCTGCCATTTACGCCGCCCGTGCTAACCTCAAACCCCTGATGTTTGAGGGCTTCCAAGCCGGGGGACTTCCTGGCGGTCAGTTAATGACGACCACCGACGTAGAAAACTTTCCCGGTTTTCCGGAAGGGATCACAGGTCCGCAACTGATGCAACGGATGAAAGCCCAAGCCGAACGCTGGGGGACACAGTGCTATACCGAGGATGTCACGTCTGTGGATTTGAGTCAGCATCCTTTTATTATCCGTTCTGACGAGCGAGAAGTTCAAGCCCACAGTATTGTAATCGCCACCGGTGCCACCGCCAAACGTTTAGGACTCAAGAGCGAACATCAGTATTGGAGTCATGGGATCTCCGCCTGTGCGATTTGCGATGGTGCGACTCCCCTGTTTCACGGTCAATCCCTAGCCGTGGTGGGTGGGGGTGACTCCGCCGCCGAAGAAGCCGTGTATTTAACTAAATACGGGGATCATGTGCATTTATTGGTGCGCCGTGACCAACTGCGGGCATCAAAAACCATGCAAGATCGAGTGCTAAATAATCCCAATATCACCGTTCACTGGAATACGGAGGCGGTGGATGTATTTGGCGAAAATGGTCGGATGAGTGGGGTCAAACTCCGCAACATCCAAACGGGCGAGGAGAGCGACTTACCGGTTAAAGGATTATTTTACGCGATCGGTCATACCCCCAACACCTCCCTGTTCCAAGGACAACTCGACCTGGATGAAGTGGGCTACATTATCACCAAACCGGGTTCGGTTGAAACCAGCGTAGAAGGGGTTTATGCGGCGGGTGATGTGCAAGATCATGAATTTCGCCAAGCCATCACGGCGGCGGGAACCGGCTGTATGGCAGCTATGTTAGCCGAACGCTGGTTATCTACCCATAACCTGATTCAGGAATATCACCAGAAACCCGAATCTGAACAACCTATCCAGAGGTTGGAAGATAAACCGACAGCAGATACAGAAGAAACCTTTGATATCAATGAGACACGGCATGTTGGCGGTTATGCCCTACGCAAACTCTTCCACGATAGCCATCGCCTGATCCTAGTTAAGTATGTTTCACCCAACTGTGGTCCTTGTCATACCCTGAAGCCAATTTTAAATAAAGTGGTAGATGAATATGAGGGGAAAATTCACTTTGTCGAGGTTGATATTGAAGCGGAACCCGAAATCGCTGAAAATGCCATGGTTACTGGGACACCTACGGTACAATTTTTCAAAGACAAAGAAATCTTAGATCAACTCAAGGGATTAAAACAAAAAAGCGAATACCGTCAGATGATTGAGAAGTACCTACCCGCCGAAGTTTCAGCAGCTAGAGCGTCGGTCTAGTAATAGCCGTTCGTAGAGACGTTCCAGCGGAACGTCTCTCAATATTGCTCGGATAAGCCTTGAGCACAAGGGCAGGTAGGTTGGGTTTCGTTACCTCAACCCAACGTTTTACTGGGTTTGTTGGGTAACGCTTGCGCTCTACCCAACCTACAATTTTTCTTAACCGAGCAGTATTGGAACGTCTCTGGTGTACTAGATTAATTTCTGAAATCGCTCATCCTGCCGAATACTAGCCAAATCGGAGTCATTTTTGGCTAAATTCCGGTACTGATCAGGATTCAGATTGATAGTTTTTTGCAGGTTTTCGATCGCTAGGTCAACATTGCCCTGCAAAGCATAACAGCAAGCTTTATTGTAAAAAGCATTAGCACTGTCAGGTTTTAACTCTATCACTTTGTCGAAACTAACCAAGGCTTCTGGGTAGTCTCCCAATTGTAAAAATGCATACCCTCGATTATACCAAGCCTCATATTTGTCGGGCTTGATTTTCAGAGCTTCGTCGTAACTGGCTACAGCATCTTGAAAGTATCTCAAGTTGACGAGGACATTGCCGCGATAATACCAAGTACTATGTTGTTTATACTTAAGTTTTAGGGCTTCATTGTAACTTGCCACGGCTTCTTGAAAACGCTCAAGGCGATACAGTGTACCCCCTCGGTTATTCCAAGCTTCGTGAGCATCGGGTTTAATTTTTAGAGCTTCATCATAGCTAGCGATGGCTTCTTGGAACTGTTTTAGGTGTACCCAAGCATGTCCTTGGTTATACCAAGCTTCGTATTTATCCGGCTTAATTTTCAGGGCTTCTTGATAGCTAGCGATGGCTTCAACAAAGCGTTGTAAGCTAAACAGAACATTGCCTCGATTGTACCAACCTTGGTGCAGGCTCGGTTTAAGGTCTAGGGCGTTATTATAGCTGACATTTGCAGCTTCATACTGTCCTAAATTCACCAGCGCATTGCCCCGATTATACCAAGCCTGGTAAAAGTCGGGTTGCAATTTCACCGCCTTGTCATAGCTAGCAATCGCCTCTTCATGGCGTCCCGCCTTATCCAGGGCGATTCCCCGGTTATACCACAGTTGGTATAAATCCGGTTCACGTTCTAAAACTTGGTCAACTGTCGCGATCGCTTCTTCAAACTGTCCGGACTGGATCAGTACAATACCCAAGTTATACCAAGCTTCATGGGTTGTGACTTCCAAGGGGTGATTGTAGCTAACGTTTGCGGCTTGAGGGTTTTCTAGAAGGAGAGTACTCATCGATGTATTTTTGGCTATGAGAGGCTTTTGACCTGGCTTCACAGGTTCCAGCGTTGAGGGGGAACGTTCTTGACGATTCTCGATTGAGTGCAATACATAAAGGAGTCGGGAAACGAATGTGGGGTTTAGGGTTTAGGGTTTAGCAATCAGAACCGCGATCGTTCACGGCTTAGGGTTGTCTCCTCACTTATCCTAGTCAACGCCTTTACTTGCTTATTCTTCTCCAACTCCCCGAAATCCGGATCAGTATAGGCAGGTACGATGGAAGGATTCATCTGGCAGATATAGCACTACGCATACAGGTTAGGACATTCTTTACTGCCGATGAGTTCCCCTTCCCCTTGGGATAACCGCTCCTCGTAGTGCTATACCAAGGCTGGTGTGATGCAGTTTCCAGATAGTGCGGGTTATCAGGGTTTTTGTCTCGATTCCAGGACAAACAACGGCGATCTATCTCATGTTTACGGTTCATGTTCGCTATTTGTTCGTGATTTTGTTACGAGAAAACTTGACAGTTTATTCGTTGGATTAGAAAATGGAAGTATGAGGGCGAATATTACTCTAGGATGGAAGTATAAAATAAATGGAACACTCTAAACTGTTTGAACATTTTCTTATTACTCGAATGAATGTGGATTGGAACTTATCAAGGCATCGGCACGACCGGAACAGTTCCGTTTTTCTGGATCATAGATTTAATTTGTTTGACAAAATTTGTTATCCCTCGGTTTTAAGCCAAAATAACAAAAATTTTTTTTGGATAATTTTATTTGATGCGGCTTTACCTATCTCGTTTAAGCAGAAAGTTGAACGTTACTGTTCCCAGGCATCAAAAATTCAAATAATACCAGTTTATGTTCAGAATAAAAACACATTAATAAATACAGTTAGAAAAACTATTCAGCAAAATATAAGCAATGAAACAAGGTATTTAATAACGACAAGTATTGATAGTGACGACGCAATTAGCCAGAATTTTGTTTCCCTAGTTCAAGAAAAATTTAGTCGCCAAGATTTTGAATTTATCAATTTTCCTTTTGGTTATTTGTATCGAATGAAGGAACAGAGTCTCTACCTAAGAGAATGGCTGACTTCTCCATTCTATACATTAATAGAAAACATAAATGATTTTAAAACAGTTCTTCAGTATAATCATACTGAGATTAAAAACTATAGAAATCGCCAAATAATAACTAAGCCTGTATGGCTCATGATTGCTCATGGAGAAAATGTACGTACTAATTTTGATGTAAGCGCCGCATGGCAACCTCTCTATAGATTGGGGTCGGACTTTACGATTAATTTAGAGTTTCCCTCTAAAAGTAGAAACTCTTATTTGAAAGAGATAATTGAGGCAGTGTACCAAGTATATGGTAGTCGCAAAAAGTGGGATACTAAAAAAGTTAAGATCAGGAAAATAATTAATATTTTATCCCCTTCTTTAGTACGTTTTACTAGGAAACTATAGTTGCTTGATCCAATAAGCAGCCGGCTTAAAGCTTCTCTCCTCCAATCACCCGCTGAAACCGCTTATTTTTCACGACCCATTTCCGAAATGACGATTCCTTTATTAATCCAACTCCCGACATGATTCGGTTTGAGTTCCAAGGCTTTATTAAAAGACGCGATCGCATCGTCTTGTTTTTCGAGTTTCATCAACAGACAGCCTTGGTTGAACCATATTTCCGGGTGATCAGGACTAATTTGCAAGGCTTTGGCGAAACTCTTGAGGGCGGCTTTGTGACGTCCGAGGTTGGTTAAGGCGTTACCGCGATTACTCCAGGCTTTATCGTAGTTGGGATTACAGGCGATCGCTTCATCGAAACTGGCGAGGGCTTCTTTATTACGTTCCAGCATCATCAGGGAACTCCCGCGAGAGTTCCAGGCTTGTGCAAGTGTGGGTTCTCGTTCAATCACTTGATCAAAACTCGCGATCGCGGCTTCATGCTTTCCCCAGTCTGCCAAAGCTATGCCTCGATTCAGCCAGATGCGCGTATCCTGGGGGTTTAACACCCCCGCTTGGTCAAAGCTGGCGATTTCACTCTTGTCTATTGCTGATGCTCCCCCTCAATGGTCACAGTCGATTTTTCTCTATCTTTACAAATCTTTACAAGTTTGTATTGTTTTATACCTATTCTTTAAGATAGATATACGTTTATAATAATTCTCAAAGTCTCAGCCAAAGTAGCGACAACGCCCCAACAGGGGTTGTGTCTCCTACTCTCTAACAAATGCCGTTAGAAATTTCAGGAATTGACTATGGCAAGTAGCGCCACTAGCCAAAGAAAAGCTAATAGTAAAACTAATAGCCGTACCCCTAAAAAAAGCGAGGAAACAACTATGGCAAAAGATAACGAAACCCAATCAACAAAGCTAGCTATTCAAAAGCAGCAAGCTGGGGAAGTTTCTCTGGTTGAACCTTCAATCCCTCTACCGGGAAATCGTCCTATAGCCACCAGTTCCCTAAAAGTGAGTGATCAAGGTTCAATAAGGGGGATGCGTCCTGTTGATACCAGTGAGTTACAAGTTGTTGGCACATTTTCATCCATGGGTGATCGCCCGATCTCGGCGAGTAACATGCAAGTCCGAGATATCATGGCTGTGTCAGGAAATCGCCCGATTTCTGTGAGTACCCTGCATCTTACGGGCACAGAAATGATTCTGGGGAATCGCCCCATCGCCTCCAATATTATGGAAGAAATTGATGAACTGATTGGTTATCTCGATTAATTTTTAGTTAAACTCTATCTTCCAGGGTGTCGAGATATTCTAGCAGAGTGTCTCGACAATTTTGTAGGGGAATCTCTACAAAGGAAGTAGTAAACCCCGATTGGATATAACCCATTCATACTTTAGGTATAAGGCTGGGATCAGCATAATCTACCCGTAGATTGACGATTGTAATAAAAAATACAGATACATTGGATATTAACGGAAAAGAAATTGCCTAAACAATTATTTACTAGTTTGGTGGGCAAATTCATAATCATCATAATTGGGAGACTCTTAAAATATGAGTACTGAAGATAAAGCTAAAGCAACTGCCAAAAACATTGAAGGTAAGGCACAGGAAGCCATGGGTAATGTTACTGGTGATCCTGAAGATCAAGGAGAAGGTAAGGCAAAGCAAAAGGAAGCTGAAGCTCGCCACGCTGTCGAAGACGTGAAAGACAAAGCTAAAAAAGCAATTGACTAATTGCATTGTAAATAATAGGAAGCAGGTAGATAGTTGTGCGCGATTGGGAACGCCGCCAAAGCCGTATCTGATTTTATTTTAGTCGGCTGATTCACTTCTACCTGCCTTACTAGAGTGGGAGGTCTAGGCAATCTTGCTCTAGACCTTCTGGTTATTTGTTCAAAACCCAATAGTACTTTTATCAGGAGGTTGCTGTGAGTTTAGGTCAAAAAACTCGCCACTTTTTCACAGCTTTGGCTTTAATTTTAGTCCTAGCTACAACATCGGCTTGCCAAGCCAACCAAACCAACGCAAAAGCGCCAACGGCACTAAATCCTAGTGTAACCTATCAACAATTAGAACAAGGTAACACGCCAGCAGGTCAAGAGTTTGGGAAGTGGGTGGTACAAACGGCAAAGGGATTAATTAGTGATGCCTACGTGCGCGATAACGATAAGTTAGGTGTTGTGATTACACCGCAAGTTCGTCCCCAAGAGGTTAAGGATTTAGCCCGATCTTTAGTTCAAGGGTTTCACCAGAATTTTCCCAATCGAGATCTGAAGGTATTGGTATACGCCCCGGATAAAGAACTCATTGTGACAGCGAATTACAATAATCAGTCCAATCAAGTTACGTATCAATAAAAAAAGGGAGATAATAAACCATGGCAACTAGCGACCAGTATAAACGCCAGATCATGAATGATTTGGCGGGTGGTAATACGGAATCTCTGGAACCTGTTCCAGAAAAGCCAGAGCAAGAGTATCAAAACTTTGATGACTTTGCTCAACGTTCTTCGCGAGATGAACGACGCCAATTGTTTGGCAGATCCCTGCATCCCGATCGCATACCTCCCAGTCAGATGGAACCTGAACTGCGACAGGCTATCGCCCAGATTAAGCCCAATGAACGGGATGATGTGGCGCGTGAGTTTTTCAAGCAACTCAAGAAACGCGGATTGAGCGATCGCGACTTAGAAAAGCAACTGGGACTTTCAACCCATCACGCCAGTCGGATGACAGAGGATGATGTGGCTAAACTCGCCGCCTTTACCTATCACTCTCATCCAGATATCTTCCAGGAGGTTTTAGCCGATCAACCTGCCATTGTCAAATTCCTTAGCAATCCCTTAGTTGGGGCGGTTATGGGGGCAGTTGCCTCAAAATGGTTTGGACATCGTCGCTAATCACTCAAGGTTTAAGTTAATTGTTCATTGCCATCAACCTGCGTAAGCAGGTTTTTTTATAGCTTTGGTTTCTAATCCCCAGGATAGGCAGGTAAGTTTTGATCCTTCACTTCGGAAAGAAAACATAGCATCTGAAGGTTCCAGACGTGCCATGACATATCTGTAGGGGCGGGTTTCACGACTGTCTTTTCGGTTGCACCCAGATCTAACTAAACCCGCCCCGACTTTCACTGACTGACTGCCAATATCGTTAAGATACGCGCTACAGTAAGCAGTATCCTGCGCCATATCTGTGTAGGTTCATCTATTCCCTTCCCGGTAGAAGATTACCTATTTTTGTCTTCCCCTGCTCCCAGACGTGCTATGGCACGTCTGGAACATTGCTCCCCCTGCTATTTAAGGAGTAAAGCATGAATCGGTTATGGCGAAAAGTGTGGCATACATTTATTGTAGTCGTTGACAAGAAAATTATTACTGTTTTGACAGTTCTATTTTGTGCTGGAGTTTTGGGGACTTTATTAAGTATGTCCCATCTTTCCTTTCAACTGGTCGAATCGCAAGCACTCCAAAACGCTAAAGTTTATGCACAACTTATGAAAAAAGCCCGAACCGTTTATAGTTCAGAAATCGTCAGTCGAGCTGAAACCGTGGATGGGATTCGGGTTACTCATGACTATTTGAATCAAGCAGGCGCGATTCCTCTACCTGCAACCTACTTACTCGAACTGAGTCGTAAAATTCAGGAAAAAAAAACAGATATGTCCGTTCGACTCTACAGCGATTATCCTTTTCCTTGGCGACGTGACGAAGGGGGACCAAAAAATCAATTTGAATGGGACGCCCTAAACTATTTAAAAGCTAATCCAGATCAATCCTTTTTCCGAGTTGAAACCCGTAGTGGTAAGCCGACACTACTCTACGCTGAAGCTGATGTAATGACACCAAGCTGTGTAGCTTGTCACAATACATATCCGGGTACACCTAAAACAGATTGGCAAGTGGGAGATGTACGCGGAGTATTAGAAATTACCCAATCTCTGGATCAGTTTAAAACCCAAACTCGTACCGGATTACAGGAAACATTTTTGATGCTGGGTGGTTTGTCAATTGTGGGAATTTCTGGATTAGCCTTATCAATCCGTCGTTTGCGTCAGCACTCCAAAAAATTACAGCAACAAGTCAGGGAACGAACAATTGATTTAGTGGAAGCGAATGAAGAGATTTCGCGGCTAAACGAGCAGCTTCAATTGGAAAATCTGCGGATGAGTGCGGAACTGGATATTCCTCGTCAGATGCAGCAAATGATTCTGCCCAAACCGGAGGAACTAACCTCAATTGAAGGCTTAGATATTGCTGGGTTTATGAAACCGGCTGATGAAGTTGGCGGCGACTATTATGATGTCCTGAACTATGATGGAATTGTCACAATTGGCATTGGTGATGTCACCGGACACGGGTTGGAAAGTGGGATGGTGATGATCATGGTACAAACGGCGATTAGAACATTGAAAGAAATGCAAGAAACCGATCCGATAAAATTTATTGATGTTCTCAATCGCACGATTTACCGCAATGTTGAGCGGATGAAATCGGACAAAAATTTGACCCTAGTCATTGCCAACTATGTAGGCGGACGACTGAGTGTGAGTGGACAGCATGAAGAAATGATTGTCGTCCGCTCATCCGGTATATTGGAACGGATTGATACGATAGATTTAGGATTTCCAATTGGCTTGGACGAGGAAATTTCTCAGTTTATAAATCAAATTTCTGTTCAATTAAATCCCCACGATATCGCCGTACTTTATACGGATGGAATTACGGAGGCGGAAGATATCAACGGCAATTTTTATGGACTTGAACGGCTGTGTCAGGTGATTCAACGGAATCGACATTTAACCGCGACTGCTATTCAAGAGGAGGTGATTGCTGATGTCTTGCATTTCATTGGCAGCCAAAAAATTTATGATGATATCACGTTGCTCGTGCTGAAACAGAAATGAATTTAGGGAAAAATTAATTATAATTTTAGGTATTGGGTATAAAAAAGCATAAACCCTTGAGGCACAATGTTTATAATGTTTAGGAAAATAAAACATTTAGTTAGCCAAACATCAGGCAGTGTGCCACTACCCATGGTTTTGGTCGTTCCTTTTGTAGTGCAAATCTTTGCTACAGTGGGATTAATTGGATACCTGTCCTTTCGCACGGGACAAAAAGCGGTCAATGAACTCGCTATTCAGTTAAGCACTAGGGTAACAGAGCGGATTAATCAACACCTAAAAAATTATTTAGAAACGCCACACTTTATGCAGGCTATAACCGTATCATCAATCCGTAATGGAAATCTAGATATTAATAATTTTACCAGCTTGCAGCAACAGTTTTGGTCGGATATCCAACTGTCGGATGCTGTTGATTATATTTTCTTAGGGGATCAAGACGGTAATTTCATTGGTGTGCAAGAATATAGGGATGGTGGCAAAGTGGTGAAGTTTCGCGATCGCGCCACCGCCCCTAAACGGCTGATTTATGCTCTAGACGAGGATGGAGAGCGGACTGAGTTGCTCAAATCCCAAGACTATGACCCCCGTACTCGCCCCTGGTATCAAGCAACCCTGAAAGCGCAAACCCAAACCTGGAGTTCCATCTATATTTCTGCCGATTTAGGTATTTTGCAAATTACGCCTGCGACGCCAATTTATGACCAACAAGGAACGCTGCAAGGAGTTTTGGGGACGAATTTAATTTTATCTCAAATTAGTGGCTTTTTACGGAACTTAGAGATTAGCAAATCTGGACAAGCCTTTATTATTGAACGTTCAGCTAACATCGTTGCTAGTTCCACCGATGAACTTCCTTATATCTCCACTAATTCAGTACCGATTCGCCTCAATGCTCTGAATAGCCAAAAGCCCAGTATTAAATTGACGACTCAAGAACTATTCCAACAGGTTGATAATCTCAATCAAATTAATCAACCTCTACAATTTGCCTTTGAACTCAACAATAAAACACAACTGGTACAAGTCTCACCGTTAACCGATGTACAGGGGTTAGACTGGTTGATTGTGGTTCGGGTTCCCGAAGCGGACTTCATGGCACAAATTACCGCCAATACTCGCACCACTATTTTGCTCTGTCTTGCTGCTTTAGGGGTGGCTACAATTCTGGGTATTCTCACAGCGCGATGGGTGACTCAACCCATTTTATCCCTGAATACGGCTGCCAAAGAGATTGCTAAAGGAAAATGGGAAAAAATCGTCGAGATTAATCGTTCGGATGAAGTGGGAGAGTTGGCTAAATCCTTTAACAGCATGGCGAAACAGCTTCATGAGTCCTTTGAAACTTTAGAAGAAAAAGTAGAAGAAAGAACCGCTCAACTGGCTCAAGCCAATGGCGAAATTCGCGCCCTCAACCAACGTCTTAAAGCCGAAAACCTCCGCATGAGCGCCCAACTCGATGTCGCCAAACAGTTACAACAAATGGTTTTACCCAAGCCAGCAGAATTAGAAGCAATTGAAGGATTAGATATTGCGGGGTTTATGGAACCCGTTGACGAAGTGGGAGGAGACTATTATGATATTCTCCATCACGATGATGTTGTGACGATTGGCATTGGTGATGTGGCTGGACATGGGTTGGAAAGTGGTGTAGTTATGCTGATGGCACAAACGGCAATTAGAACCCTTCAGGAAATGCAGGAAACTGACTTGGTTAAATTTTTGGATGTTATCAACCGCACCATTTATCACAATGTTGAGCGAATGAACTCCGACCGGAATATGACCTTAGCAATCTTAAACTATTGCGGCGGACGAATCAGCATTAGCGGACAGCATGAAGAGATTATAGTCGTGAGAGCATCGGGTGAGATTGAGCGAGTCGATACGATAGATTTAGGCTTTCCGATTGGCTTGGATGAGGAAATCACTCAGTTTATCAGTCACGTTTCCGTGCAATTAGAGTTTGGAGATGGTATTGTGCTATATACCGATGGCATTACCGAAGCCGAAAATATGGAGGGAAAACAGTACGGTTTAGAACAGTTATGTCAAATTGTCAGTCAAAATTGGCAAGGTGCAGCAGAAGCGATTCAACAAATCGTGATTGATGATGTGCGGCGACATATTGGTTCTCAAAAGGTTTACGACGATATCACACTATTGGTACTCAAACAAAAATAGATAGTTTGGGATTCCGGGTACAGTTAGACGTTGGCGATAGTATTTTTTCTATACAGATAAAATAAGAACTCTATGAAAGAGAGCAATTTTGTGAGATCATGAGAGTATATCCCTCCTGGAAGGTTGCTGCTATTCCAGGAGCGCTGATTGATCATGGATATTAACCGATTGGCAAGTTATATTAATTTCCTTTAATCATGGAACGCCCCTATTTTCCAATTCCTCCTGTCTATCCTTTAGTCAAATCTCATGAATAATTAACCCCCAAGATTATCAGAACATTCTTGATGAAATCATGAATAAATTAAGTCTTTTAATTAGTAATTGATGGCTATGCATAAGATATTCGGAGAATTTCATGAACGTCTTTCTAATGAACATGAGTTTTTAATTCTTGGCTTTTCACCAAGCTCCATTCCCATTCAGCAACGCTGGCGCAACAATGGTTTATCGGCTGATTTTGTCGCTGATTACTTAACTACATTTTTTCCCGCTATTGACGAAGATCCCGACCCTGAGGGAAAGCGGGTAGAAATAAAAGGAGCGGTGAGTTATATTGCTAATGAGCTACTGGAAAATGCGATGAAGTTTAATGACGATAGTTCTTCCTATCCGATTAAGTTTGGGCTACATATACTAGAGGTGGCGGCAGAAATAACGTTGGTTATGTTGGCAACTAATAGTGTTTCTCATCAATCTGTGGATAAGTTCCAATCCTTCATTAAAGAACTACTAGAATCCGATCTGGATGAACTCTATATCCATCAGTTAGAAAAAAGTGCTGAAGATGAAAGTGGGGGGACTTCTGGGCTGGGGCTACTAACCATGAAAAATGATTATTTTGCCAAATTAGGTTGGAAATTTGAAACCGTTCAAAAAGAACCAGAAGTGATTACGGTGACAACAATGGTGCAACTTAAGGTATAGAATTGAAACCTTTAATCAGTCTTACTTGAAATGTGTAGTCTTAGGAGCAGATGTATTTATGGAAAAGCAAGAAATTCAGGGTGAAAACTACCAAGTAATTGGTGATCCAGAAACAGCAACCGTCTACTTTAAAGGGTCACTGCGACTGGGTGGGATGAAAGAGTACGAACCCATCGTCAAAATCCTCGATGAGATGATTCAGCAAAACCATTCCCTGATTACGTTAAACCTGCGGGAGCTAGAATTTCTCAATAGTTCGGGGATTAGCATGTTGTCAAAATTTGTCCTGAATGTACGCAAGAAGAAGACTATCCAGATTGAAATTAAAGGTTCTGACCAAATTCCTTGGCAAGGAAAATCCTTAAAGAATTTGCAGCGATTAATGCCAGGATTAAAGTTGGAGTTGGAGTAATTGACAGCACGGATTTATAGCAAAAAATTGAAATAACCCCCCTTTTTTCCACGGCGATTAAAATCGCTGCTACACAAACTTTCGTCCGCTTGACAAGGACTAGGTTATACTTACATCTTGCACCATTCAAGGGTAAGCTAAATTGTAGTGCCGTGACCCAACTAAAATAGGACTGTGTTTGTTAACCTAGCTGGAGAGGGCTAAAGCCCTCACTACGAAGCCAATCTATTGCACCATTTTAGCTAGGTCACGCCGCCATCGTGCGTTAGCGAAGCGTAACGCACCATTGCTTAAAGCTTAGAACCGTTGACCCAAACCAAACTGGAGTCGGCTATCTCCTTGATCATTAAATCCTAAATCGGCGCGAATGACACCCACGGGGGAATTAACACGCAATCCAGCACCATAACCAAACCCTATTCCCGGTTTACCCCGCACCACACCCGGTTCTCCAGGTACGGTTTCACCAGAACCCAAATCAGATGCAAAGTCGGCAAAGACAACGGCGCCAACTGGATTGAATAGGGGAATTCGATATTCCGCCGACGCTAACACATAACTGCGCCCTGTGCCGACATCTCCTGTATCGTAGCCTCGCACCGAATTTTGACCGCCGAGGTTAAAGGCGTTGTAGGGGGGTAAGTCACCAATCGTAGTTCCTCCCTGAACGTTAAATGCCAAGACTTCTTGAGTATTGTTATTAAATACATCAACGGGAACATACTGGGAGTAGTTCGCCTCCAGCCGATTCATCAAAATATTACCATTACCAATCGGTACAGACTGTTCTGTACTCAGACGAGCCAAAGAACCTTGAGTAGGATTGACGGGATTGTCTCGTTTGTCTCGCGTCACTCCGGCGGAGACAGTAACTAAATCATCAATTCCGTTATCACTAAAGGAGAGACGATTGCCTAATTCATCAACCGCATTAATTTTGCCGTTACTATCGCGGATACTGGTACGGGTATAGTTGACTCCCACCGACGCATCCCATTCCTGATTCACGGGTTTGGATAGGGTTACACCACCCCCAAACTGTCCTTCACGAGGATCATCCCCATTGGCGAGATCAACATCATCATCGAAGGTTTGGGATACAGTACGACGTCGAAACGTATTCACCTCATATCCCGGTTGTTCCGGATTACTGGCGCGATATGGTCTACCATAGTTGCCATTAAACTGCAAGTCCCGACGGCTAAACTGCACATTCAGTCCGACTTTTTGGTTCACACCGCCGAGATTGAAGTCGTTATAGCTGAGAGTGCCAAAAACACCGCTATCATTGCTATATCCTGCCCCTGCATTTACCCCACGGGCTGGGCGTTCGATGAGATTATAAATAACATCCACATTTGTCGCATCGCCATTGAGGGAAATGTCCACCTTCTCAAATAATCCCATTTGGTAAAGTTGTTGCAAGTCTTGGCGCACAACCTCAACATTAAAGACTTGACCCGGTTGTAGGCTCAATTCGCGATCAATGAAATCCTGGCGAGTTCGTCCGTCTGTGGGTTCGCCCTCTTCGTCTAGGAAGCGGAAATTAATGTCACCGACAACGCCTTCAGCCACTTCAACGGTAATCACACCATCCGGTGTCGATCGCACGTCTAAAACCTGTGCCAAGATATAGCCATTGTCTTTATACCATGCTTCTAATTTTTGTAAGCCTTGACGTAGGCTAGCGGGACTAACGGGTTGACCCAATTGAGGATTAAAAATAGAATTAGCAACGTCTGGAGTGAGAACCTGGTTACCCGAAAGTTGTAGCGATCGCGCGATAACGGGTTCAACCTGATAAACCACCTCCCAGCCAGTGGAGTTAGCGGTTGGCGTGACAGTGGCGTTGGCAAATACGCCTGTATCTAAAATTGCTTGAATATCCTGAGCCAATTGGCTTTGACTGGTTTGACCCCCCGGACGAGTTCTAATCGTTTTTAAGACAAGCTGCTGCAATTCTTCAGACACACCAACGACTTGCACGTCTGTAGCGAGGACCACTAAATCGTTAGACGGTTGTGATTGATTAAATGTGGGAACAGATTGGGCAAATTCTGGGGTTGGCGTCGCTTCTGGAGAGGCGACGGTTCTAGGGGAAGGCGTTGCTGGGGCGGCTTCTGTCGGTACAACATAGTTTCTGGTTTCCGACGGCGGGTTAGCAGTTGTGGGATCTGGAGTAGCGTTGACTGGGTTAGTTAAGTCCCCACCGACAAGCACAGCCAAAGTGGAAAAAGCAACAGCTTTGTATAGCATAAAATTAGCCTCAATCGTCCTGTTCGTTGGTAAAGAAAGTTTTACGTTTGGTTAACCTGACCGAGGCTGAACCCGTGAAGTTCCAACAGATGTGCCACCTTTGTATCTGACACAATAAGTTCAGGACTTCAATCCTTTCTGCTGCGGCTGTACTCGATCTGGGTGGATTTTGCTGCTACAATACTGGAACCCAAGCCCTACCTACTAACTGTCAGAATTAGGAGAGCGCCTGCTCTTTAGGAAATCATCGTTGCGGAGTTTGACATATATTTATTAACTTTATGACAAACTAGATATATCACTCGTGTGGTGTCCTACTTCTTGCTATTGTTTACCATTACACCAAAGTTACCTTGTTTGGCAAATTAGAAAAGCAAGAGTTTATTGTTGAGAAAGAAAGAATAGAAGTTATAAAGAAACATATTGAAGAAGAATTCCACCCTTGGCAGCCTAATGATATTATGATCAAAAGACTACAGCAAGCTTTAGATAATAATCAAAAAATTAGTGGGGCAGATGCGTGTTTTTATTTTCACGAACTAAAAGAAGCTGAATTAATGGCAAATGGATATACCTACACAGCAGCTCACAACCAAGCTATTCAGGACTATGAAGTGTCACCATTTAGTCTTTATCATCCCGATGTGATATTAGCGTTCCCTGATGATTTTAATTCAAATTGGAAAAAATTCTGGGGTATTGAATAAAAGATGCAAACTATTAAACTAGATCGTCATGTACAAGCCCGTGTCTGGATTGACGAAAACCCACGAGCTATATATCCCGCAACTGAGATTATATCGAAAAATATCGCAAATGGATTAACAAAAAAAAACAAAAATAAAAGAGGAAGTGTCGAAATACTAATACCTGTTGGTGCTAGATTTTTTTACGGATTTTTGGGAGCTGAATTTATCCCTAATGATTCAGATAGTTTTGGAATAGAGATATTAGTATCCACAGAGCATGAAAATATTTATGCTGAATCAATCGCTTCTGAATTCGATCAGATAAGACTGGGACTTCCCAGCGAATACAGCCAAAGTGTACTGGATGGTGCTATTGAGTCTTTAGCTGAAAAAAAACTTGGAGAATTTGGGTCGGGTATGCTGAGATTTGATCAAGCTGCTCACAGTCAGATAGGTTCTTCAAACAAATTTTTTAGACATATTGCAAGGACTATCGTTCAGTTACTAATGATTGATCGCAGTAGGAAGGAAGAAATTAGCGAAATCGTCAAAACATACAGCTTAGTTTAAGAACGGGGGAAGGAGATATTGATTATCGGAATAGGTAAAACTGTTTGTTCGGATTTTGCAACCTAAAAATCTAGATTTAATAAGGGGCTTAAATTCCAATTGCTCATCTGAATTGATACGGTAGCTAAACCAAAAACTCCGCCAATGAAACTCTAACCAGTGAAATGACATGACCGAAAGTGGTGTACTATATCCAACTCAGGTCAAACGTTATCGCAAAACTATGCAACAGGTTGATTGGCTGATTGTCTTGCTCTACCTGATTGGTTCAATGGGCTTAGGGCTTTATCTATCTCGCAAAGCTTCAGGGAGTTTGGTGGATTTTTTCGTATCCGGGCGATCGCTCCCCTGGTGGTTAGCGGGTACAAGTATGGCGGCGACAACGTTTTCCATTGATACGCCCCTTTACATTGCCGGGGTTGTGGGTAATCGAGGCATTGCCGGAAACTGGGAATGGTGGAGTTTTGGCATTGCTCATCTGGTGATGATTTATATCTTTGCCCGATTGTGGCGACGTTCGGAAATTATTACCGACGCGGAATTGACTGAACTGCGTTATGGCGGACGAACAGCAGCAATCTTGCGGGGAACCAAAGCATTTTTATTTGCAGTACCGATTAACTGTATTGCTATTGGCTACGCCATGCTTGCCATGATTAAAGTTGTGGATGCTCTGGAACTTTGGCAGAGTTTGGGGATTGAACCGGGAGAAAATCTGAAAATTTGGAGTGTGGTTGGCGTTAGCATTCTGGTTTTAATTTACTCAGGTTTTGCTGGGCTTTGGGGTGTGGTCACTACCGATTTTTTTCAGTTCTTTTTAGCACTTTTTGGGGCAATTGTTGTCGCGATCGCGGCGGTGAATCATGTGGGTGGAATTCATGTTCTTGTGCCAAAAGTGCAGCAGATAACTGGACATGATATCTTATCCTTTTTTCCCATCACTGATAATTTTCGCTGGAGTGAAACGGCTGGGATTACCGCCAGTACCTTTTTTGCCTATATCTTTCTCCAGTGGTGGACGTTTCGTCGTAGTGATGGTGGTGGGGAATTCGTGCAGCGTCTGGCGGCGTCTAAGGATGAAGCGGAGGCAGAAAAAGCGGCGTGGTTATTTAATATTCTCCATTATGTAGTTAGAACTTGGCCCTGGATACTCGTGGCGCTGGTGGCAATTGTCGTCTATCCCGATTTATCAGACCGAGAATTGGGTTATCCTAAACTGATGTTGGATTTTCTACCCCCCGTGATGTTGGGGTTAGTCGTCACGTCTCTACTGGCTGCGTTTATGAGTACAGTATCCACATCTATCAATTGGGGCGCGTCTTATTTAACCAATGACCTGTATCAGCGCTTCATGAAACCTGATGCTCAACAGTCAGAGTTGGTATTAGCGGGGCGAATTGCTTCAGTGGTGGTGACGGCGTTGGGGGCTATGGCAGCGTTCTTTTCTCAGGATGTGGCGACTGTCTTTCGGTTAGTGATTGCCATTGGCACAGGTCCTGGCTTAGTCTTAATTCTACGCTGGTTTTGGTGGCGGATCAACGCGACGGCTGAACTGACGGCAATGTTGGGTGGGTTTATTGTGGGGTTGACGACTAGTATTGTCCCGGTTATCCAGATTGAGGAGTTTGGCTTGCGTCTGTTGGTGACGACAGCCATTACCAGTGTGTTATGGATTACGGCAATGTTGGTGACACCGCCAGAATCTGAGGCGACTCTGGAGGCGTTTTATCGCCAGGTTCGTCCAGCAGGTCCTGGTTGGCAACGTCAACAGGAAAGCACAGGGTTACTACCGATGCAAAACCTGGGACAGGATATTAAACGGGTACTTGCTGCCATTTTATTGTTATTTGGTGCTATGTTTGCGATCGGAGGGTTTTTGCTGCTGCAACCCCTGACGGGTTGGGTGTCCCTCATCGCCACGGTGAGTGGTGCAATGTGGCTGCGTCAGCTTAATCGGAAAAAACCTTTACCTGTACCCAGACCAGGATTAGATGATCGGGATTATGATGCTTAGAGTAGAGACGTTCCGGCGGAACGTCTCTCTATCATTCTACAGGTAGCGAATGTGACCATTGGGGAGGATTTCAGTAGATAATTTGATTAAACCGATGTTCTAAGTAATTCTAAAATAGATAAGAATAGCGTTACAAATCTTTACCCTACTGCATACCTATGTCTATTTTTCGCCAGTATATTGCCCCTTTTCTGATCGTCTTAGTTTTTGTCGTCGCATTACTCGCCGTTAGCGCTCGCATCTTTTTGCCCAATGATATGGCAGCGCCTGCACCTATTGAAGAGACGAATTCAGTTAGCATGAGGGGATTGGGGAAGTGAGAGAGTTTTGAGTTTTGAGTTTTGACCCTTCACGACTATCGTTTCTTATCATAAGGGATGGGACTTGCGCCCGCCCCTGTTCCAGACTTTAAGACGCGCCATGGCACGTCTCTACAGGCTCCCCCGCTCCCAGAGGCACCATGGCACGTCTGGAACCTTGCTGCCTCAACCTACTTTGTTAGATGCGTACATTTTTAATACCGGGCTATCAGCTACGAGTTGGTTCTCGATTAGAGAAGGCAACCCTGCTGAAGTTTCTTCAACTCAGTTACCAAGAGCTTTTTTCTCAACAGCAGGATTTTTCTCATTTAGAAGAAACGGTAAGGCGGTATTTTTGTCAAGACACACCGTTGTGGTGGGTAGAATTAGCCAATCCTGAGGGTGACGCTGCACCATCACATCAACCTGTTGCTGGTCTGTGGCTGGGAAATGCAATTGATCAGGTCACCGGCGATCGCCATGCCCATGTTTTTTTGCTGTATGTGATGCCAGACCATCGGCGTCGGGGTATTGGTTCGGCGCTGATGTGCCATGGGGAGAATTGGGCGAGAGAGCGGGGCGATCGCCAAATTGGGTTGCAAGTGTTTCAGTCTAATCCATCGGCTGTGCGTCTTTATGATAAGTTAGGATTCCAAACCCAGTCCCTTTGGATGGTAAAACCGTTCTCTGGATAAGCGTTGTGACCCTCTAAAGACCTTGGAGAGCCTGCTTTGGGGTGCGAAAATTATGTAATGGATAAGTTGACAAAGGACAAATAACAAATGACAAATAACCGTCGAATAAGATATTTTTTAAAATATGTATGATAACGACGAGCTAAGATTAATCGAGGCGGCAGGTGAGCTAGAAAGCCCTCTGGATGAAATAGAGCCAATTGATGAACACTCAGAGGCGACTCAACCCGATCCAGAAGCGATGCTGGCTCTGCTAACCGCTGGCCAAACGCCCCAACGGATGCTGGCGGCGCGGGCTTTTTGTGAACTTCAAGATAAACGGGCAATTCCCCATCTGATTAATCTGTTAAATGATGTCTGTCCTTTGGTACGGGTCAGTGCAGCTTATGCCTTGGGACGCAATCCCGACCCGACAGCCGTAGATCCGTTAATTGAGCAACTGAACCGGGATTGGAATGGTTATGTGCGTAAAGGGGTCGTTTGGGCATTAGGGAATTGCCGCGATCGCAGAGCATTGCCAAGCTTGATTGATGCCTTATGTACAGATATCTCTGCCGTGCGTTTGTGGGCAGCAAGTTCCCTGGCACAAATGGCGAAGTTGGACTATGACGATATAGTCGCCTGTATTCCCCCGTTAATTACCGCCTTAAAACAAGATCCTATGGCAGCAGTACGCAGTAACTGTGCCTGGTCATTAGGGCAGCTTTGTCGAGAACTACCCTCCAATGCTATCTATGCGGGTGCGGTTGACGGTTTAATTGAAGCCTTTGCCGAAGATGAAGATATGGGCGTGCGGGAAGATGGGAAAGCAGCCCTGTTGAGAGTGGGCGATCCCCGTGCCTTACAGATGATTGAGGAACTTGAGCTAGAAGGACTGTTTTAGCGGATTGGTCATTGGTAATTTGTTTGCTCCCCCAGCGCCCTATTCCCTATTGCTTATCAACAGCTTCTCTCTACAGACTGATGAACTTTTTATGCCTGCTTCTCAAAATAGAAAGGAGAAGCACAACGCAACACTAATCCGAGTCCTGCATGCTGGCAGGTTTATCGGTGCTCAAGCATAAATAGAGAGAAAATAGAGAGAAAAATATGGCTGTAGCACAATCACAATTAAAACATGCAATTGGTGTCTTTCCTAGCCGTCAACAGGCAGAAAATGCGCTCATGGAACTCAGAGATAGAGGATTTGATCTGAATCGAGTTTCTGTGATTGCCAAAGACGCTAGTCTCAACGACAAAATTGGCGGTACTGACCTGCATAAAAGCGATGGCAACCATGCGGGAGAAGGCGCAAAAGCGGGTGCAGCGGCTGGTGGTACGGTAGGAGGTATCCTAGGCTTAATTGGTGGTCTAGGCGTACTGGCAATTCCTGGTGTCGGTGTAGCGACAGAATTAGGCGTTATTTTAGCGAATACTCTTCTAGGAGGCGTTATTGGTGGCGCAGGCGGCGGTTTAGTTGGTGCCCTGATTGGTTGGGGAATACCTGAAGATGCCGCTAAACATTATGACGAACGAGTTTCCGTTGGGGATTACGTGGTCATTGTAGAGGGTAGTGAAACCGAGATCCTGAATATGAGACCTATTTTGCAAAATCGAGGAATTCAGGATTGGGCTGTCTATAATGCACCTGGCGTCAATACCAATCCTCAGATGGGCGGTAGAGTGTAGGCAGATAGAAGGATGGGCAATGTTCATCCTATAAATAAAGTAAACTTGGAAACAGCGGGGATCAGTCCTCGCCGTTTGTTTTTTGGCATAATTCTAGGCAACCCATTCACCAAACCCTTATCATGGAAGCATTTCAGTTAATTGTGTTTCTTCCATCTACAACGGATGCGTGAAGCGGAGCTTGTCTAAAGATTTTATGTCTCCACAGACGAATGAAGACTATCTTGCCTTACTCAGGCAAGGGGTGGAGGTATGGAATGCGTGGAAGGCACACCACCCCGATATCCGACCCAATCTCTGCTTTGCTACGGGCAAGGGCTTTGCCATCCAAGGGGCAAAACTCAGTGGCGTGGATTTGAGTCGGGCAAACCTGAGTCAGGCAGATTTGAGTAAAGCGGATCTGACTGGTGCGAACCTCAGCGAAGCATTTTTGAGTGAGGCATATTTGAGTCAGGCAGATTTGATTGGTGCGAACCTCACGGCGGCAGATCTCAGAGGTGCTGATTTAATTAGTGCTAACCTGATTGGTGCGAACCTGAATAACATCTATCTGAGTGGCGCTGATTTGACTAAAGCCAACCTCAGTGGTGCTGATTTAGTTGGGGCAAAACTGATTGGCGCTAAGTTGAGTGGAACTAATCTCAGTGGTGCAAATCTGAGTGGGGCGAATCTCAGTGGTGCCCACCTTGTCGGTGCGAATCTCAGGGGGGCAAATCTTAAGGAAGCCTATTGCTCTCAAGCCAATCTTCGGGGTGCCAACCTACAACGCTGCAAAGCCCTCAACACCGATTTTCACCAAGCCATATTCACCGCCGCCTGTCTGGAAGACTGGCACATCAATAGCGGGACGAATTTAGCTGAGGTGATTTGTGAGTACATTTATTTACAAACCGATCAAAACGAACGCCGTCCCCATCAGGGAATTTTTGCCCTTGGAGAATTCACGAGGGTTTTTCAAGTCCCCTTAGAAACAGTCAATTTAATTTTCCGCAATGGTATTGATTGGCAAGCATTCTTTGCCGCCTTTCAAGCCTGTCAAGCCCAGGATGGAAGTAACATCCTCACGATTCAATCTTTAGAAAATCGCCCTGATGGGGTATTAACCATCCGGATTGCCATTCCTATCGATGCCAATCGGATTGAGGTTGAGCATTTCCTCAATCGTGAGTACGATGCCCAAATCCAGGCGATCGATAAAGACTATCGTTATCAGTTAAAGGTGAAATATGAGCAAGTTGCTGCCTATCGTCAGCAGAGTGCCAATTTAACTGAGATTTTGCAACGGTTGGCAGAGAGAACCGTGAATCCAAGTCAAACGATTAATGTAGAGGCAAGACGCTTAGTTGAACCCCTAACCTCTAACCCGCCAGATCAGGGTGAGTCCGTGGAAAATTACCCGTCTCTTAACTGTGCGATCGCACCCCCTTATACCCTAGAACAAAAGCAACGACTGATCGATACCGCGACCAAAATTCAAAAGTTACTCCAACAACTCGATCACACCTATCCCACGAATACACCTCTGGAAAAACAGCGGGTGGTTCTCCAGGTACTAGAGAGGATTGAGAATAATCCGATCCTGAAAGCTTCTGTCGTTGAAGGCTTAAAAAACGTGCCGAGTCAGGTATTAAAAGAGTTGATTAATCATCCTTTAGTCAATGTGCTTCTGGCAGCGTTAGAAGAATATCAGTAAAACCTTTAGAGAAGTAAAACCTTTAGAGAACTCCCTAGTCAGATGGAGAAACTCTCAGGACAAGACTATACTGAAATACAGAGACTAAAACCAAGTCTATCTACCGATGCGGCAGCTTGCCCATGGAATCAGTTGAAAACGTAGCCCTGCCGTTTAACCTGAGAGGAGAAAATGCCTTAGCTGCCATTGTTTTCACCGATGTGGAATCATTTACGCCCAAAATGGCAGCCGATGAAACCCATACCTTGTCACTAATCCAACGGGATTTTGAGCAGATGAGTGGCTTCTGTCAGCGTTTTGACGGGCAGGTTCTCAAAACCTTGGGTGATGGGTTACTGATGTACTTTGTCAGTGCGGAAAAAGCCGTCTTGTGTGCGGTTGAGATTCAAACAGCCTTCGCTACAGCGGCGACTCAACTGCCAGAACGGGATATTCTCAAACATCGGATTGGTATTTATTTAGGGGATGTTCTGTTTAGCGGTAACGATGTCATGGGTAATGGTGTCAACATGGCAGCACGGTTACAAAGAGAATCTGCACCTGGAGGCATTTGTATTTCCCAAACCGTTTACGATGTGGTGAAAACGCGGTTGCGCTTACCCATCACCTATATGGGATTGCGGAAACTCAGAGGAATTCACGAACCTGTACCCGTCTACCAAATTACACCGCCTCGTCCGCTGATGGGCAGCCATCAACGTGTGTTTATCTCCTACCGTAACCAAAACCCAGACTCTAGGTTAGCCAAACAATTTTATGCCGCATTATTGGATGGGGGTCATGATGTATTTATGGCGGGGGAAAATATCCGCTGGGGCGACAACTGGCCCCAACGCCTTGAGGCAGAATTAAAGCAATGTGATTACTTGTTGCTGTTATTATCAGAACAATCTGCCCTCAGTGAAATGGTGATTGAGGAAGTGCGACGGGCAAAGGAATTACGCAATACAAACCCCGACGGCAAACCGATTATATTACCTATCCGGATTAACTTTCCCCTCACCTCGCCCCTCAACTACCACCTGCGCGGCTATCTTGACCGGATTCAGCAGGGGGAATGGTATTCTGATGCCGATACAGCCAGTCTAATTCAAGAGGTTCTCAGTCTTTTGGCAGAGGGTGATACTCCAGAGGAATATCCCGAAACCACTCTAGAAACTCCCTCGGCTTGGGAAAGAGCGGATCACTATCCCTTACCCACGGCTATGCCAGAGTTGCCAGAAGGACAGGTGGATTTGGCATCAGTCTTTTATGTAGAACGTCCTCCCATTGAAACGCGCACCTGTAATACCATTATCCAACCCGGTTCTTTGATTCGGATTAAAGCCACGCGACAGATGGGCAAAACCTCCCTCATGGCACGGATTCTCTATCATGCTAGCCAACAGAGGTATCGTACTGTCGCCTTAAGCTTTCAACTAGCAGAGGGGAAAGTTTTTGCTGATATTGATAAATTCTTACGCTGGTTTTGTGCCAGCGTGGGACGGCGACTGCGATTGCCCAATCAAGTTAATGAGTATTGGGATGATATTTTTGGCAGTAAGGATAATTGTACGGCATATTTTGAAGAGTATTTATTGGAAACTATTGATAGTCCCTTAGTTTTAGGCTTAGATGAAGTAGACTGTATCTTCCAATATCCAGAAATTGCGGCTGACTTTTTTGGGCTGTTGCGGGCATGGCATGAGGATGCCAAAAATCGTGATATTTGGAAAAAATTGCGCTTAGTGGTGGTGCATTCCACGGAAGTGTATGTGCCGATGGATATTAACCAATCGCCTTTTAATGTTGGGTTATCGGTTGAGTTACCTGAGTTGACGCCTCAACAGGTGTTTGATTTAGCCAAATTACATGGACTTGATTGGCAGTTTAACCAAGTTGAGCAACTTATGGCAATGGTGGCTGGACATCCCTATTTAGTACGATTGGCACTTTATCATATTGCCCAGCAGGATATTGGTTTAGAGGAACTCTTAGGTACTGCACCTACAGAATCAGGACTTTACAGTGATCACCTTCGCCGACATTTATGGAATTTACAACAACATCCAGAACTCGCGGCGGCTATGCAGCAGGTTGTCATGGCAAATACCCCGGTACGCCTAGAATCGGCGGCGGCGTTTAAGTTACACTCAATGGGATTAGTGGATCTGCATGGGAATGATGTTACCCCGCGTTGTAATTTGTACCGTCAGTATTTCCTCGATCGCTTTGATTTAAGTTGAATGGTACTGACATAAGCTAAGTTCGTAGTTGCGCTGTCTTTGCCATCATAATTTCTTGTCTTAAATAAAAAATAAATTCGCAACAACACAATTTATAAACGAAACTTTTTGATTGTTTTTGGCGTCCCTTGAGACTAGATTAATGATTAAGTTAAAAGCTGACTCATGTTTTCAAAAAAATCGAACAAGAGAAAACCCCTGTGGATGTCTCTAGCTTCATTGACATTACTGCTGATAGTGGGCAATTTAACGATGACTGCCTGCGGACTGGTAAAACCCATCAATAAATCTACGCAACCAGAAATAGAAAATCAGCTAACTGAGAAAGACTCAGCCACAGATACTGATCAAGATGCTGAGGCAGAAAAACAGTATGAAGCCGAAGGGATAGACACAATTGATGATGATGATCCTGAATGATTCTTAATCCGGATTGACTACCTCCTTTTTGCAAAAGCCGGGGATTTATACCGAGTTGCGCTCAAACATAGTAGATAGGAAAAGCAGGGGAGGCAGGGGAAGCAGGGGAAGCAGGGGGAGAGAAAGTTATATCTTTGAATGCAACGTGGTATTAGTCACAACTTGTGCTACCCTCCAAAATATGGAGAGTCAGCATAACTACAGTAACCTAGCAACCACCTTGCGCGATCGCAGAGTTCGCCTCGCCCAGCTTATCGATTTCCCTGTCATTCTCTGGGCGGGAGGTTCCCATCCGCGCAATTTTCCGGCAAATCTGTTTCCGTTTCGCGCCAGTAGTCATTTTCTCTACTTTGCAGGTTTACCTCTAGAGGGCGCCGTCATTTATCTCAAAGATGGCAGGTTAGAACTATTTATCGATGAACCCTCGCCAGCCAGTACCCTTTGGCATGGCGAAATGCCCAAACGAGAGGAAATAGCCCAAAGAATGGGTGCTGATGCAGCTTTTCCTGTCTCAGAATTAGCATCGAGGACAGCCGATGCGGCAACTCTGGCGGTGCAAGATGTGATAACATATCAGCAGCAAGGGCAACTGTTAAATCGATTCGTCGCCCCTGCTAACGCCCCAGAAGGAATTGACCGCGAATTAGCCAAAGCGATTGTCTCTTTGCGACTGTGCCACGATGCTGAGGCATTATCGGAGTTACGTAAAGCCGCCGCCGTGACGGTAGCTGCTCATAAAGCGGGAATGCAGGCAATTGGGGGTAGAGACGTTGCGGCGGAATGTCTCTACGAAGCCACAATCCGGGGGGCGATGGAAGGAGTAATTCTTGCCCACAACATGAGTTGCGCTTATGGCAGTATTGTCACGGTTCATGGGGAGGTGTTGCACAATGAACATTATCACCACCCCTTGCAACCTGGAGATTTACTTCTGGCAGATGTGGGGGCAGAAACGGATAGGGGATGGGCAGCAGATGTGACTCGCACCTTCCCGGTGACGGGAAAGTTTTCGCCGACGCAGCGTGATATTTACGAGTGTGTTTTAGCCGCCCATAATGCTTGTATTGAGAAAGTTCATCCGGGTGTAGAATATCGCGACATTCATCTATTAGCTGCTGCAACTATTACTCAAGGATTAGTGGATTTAGGGATTTTGCGGGGACAGGTTTCGGATTTAGTGGAACAGGATGCTCATGCTTTGTTCTTTCCTCATGGCGTTGGGCATCTACTTGGTTTAGATGTCCATGATATGGAAGATTTAGGCGATTTAGCCGGGTATGCAGAAAATCGAGTCAGGAGCAATCGCTTTGGCTTAGGGTTTCTGCGACTTGATCGACTCTTGCAACCGGGAATGCTGGTTACAATTGAACCTGGATTCTATCAAGTTCCAGCTATTTTAAATGATCCAGAACGACGCGCTAAGTATCAGGATGTGGTTAATTGGGATCGTTTAGCTCAGTTTGCTGATGTGCGCGGGATTCGGATAGAGAATGATGTTTTAGTCACTCAAGGGGGTAGCGAAGTCCTCACCGCCGCCTTACCAACTGATGCAGATGCAATTGAACAACTGATGATATCAAGTTAACCCCCCTACCTTGCGGACGCAAGGCAAGTGTAGCTGCGACTTCCTCCTCGCCAATTTACCATCGAAAAGGCTCGCATCCCTTACTACGAACTACGAACGAACTCCTCAAGCAGGCGCGATCGCTCCTACACTAGAGTTATAATACCTAGTCATTAATGTAGAGGCTTTTATGCATCTGCAACCTCGCCCATTCATCACTCGCCTTACGGCTGTCCTCAGCCTTCTACTCCTCAGCGCTTGTAACGGGAGTAACACGAATCCAGACAACTTCGGTGGTTTGACGATTAAATTCCTAGCAGGTAGCGCCTTGGGAGACTTCTGCAACCAAGCGGCGGAAAAATTCAATCAACAACAGCCCCAACTTGATAATGGCACCGCCATCCGCCTAACCTGTGAATCGATGGGGAGTGGCGATATCGTCACCCGCCTGGTTTCTCAAGGCTCACAACTCAAAAATGGCACCCTGGAAGCAGAATCTGCTGAATTGCCCACCTTGATTTCCGTGGATGGCGAGATTTATCAAAGTCAGCTAATCTACCGGATGAATCAGCTATTTCCCGGACAAAACTACATCCCGGAGATTACAGACTCCCCCCTGCTGGTAAATAGTCCGATGGTATTTATGGCACAAGAGGATGTAGCCACAGGATTGAAGAACACTGCTGATCCCTTCAAAGCCTTAGTCACTGCTGAAACCCATCAAGATATCGACCCCGCCAGTCCCCCCCTAGCCGTTCACTACGTCCATACCGCACCCACCCGTTCTAATTCTGGCTTACAAACCTTAGTCGCCCAATATGCGGCGGTTTCGGGGAAGCGCCCGGAAGATTTAACGGTGGAAGATGTTAAGAACTATGAATCACAAGTTCAGCAAATTCAAAGCAAAATCACTCGGTATGGTGTTTCCACCGATTCACTAGCGCAAGCCATGGTACAAAATGGACCCTTTTGGGCGTCTGTGGGTTCAGTCTATGAGTCTTCCGTCATTGCGGCGAATGCGAACCCTCAACCCAATCAACCTCGTTACCAAGCCGTTTATCCTAACGCCACTTTTACCTCAAATATGCGGGCGATTATCCCCAATGCGCCTTGGGTGAGTGAGGAAGAAAAAGCCGCCGCCGAGAAGGTTGTTACTTATTTGCAATCGCCTGAAGCCCAACAAATTGCTACTGAACTGGGTTTGCGCCCTGGAACCCCAGGTGTCGCTTTAGGACCTAAATTTATCCCAGAGTTTGGCGTTAATCCACAGGCGAAATACGATTCCTATCGCCCCCCTCAACCTGAAGTTGTTGAGGCAATGTTAACCTCCTGGCAAGAGGTGGCAAAGAAACCGTCCCAAGTGGTTGTGGTTGTGGATACATCAGGTTCGATGACGGGTAATAAGTTACCTGCTGTACAGAATACATTGCAGAAATATATTAATAGTTTAGGGTCTAAAGATAAGATTGCCCTCATTGATTTTGATGAGGAAATTCGCGAACCTGTGTTAGTCGAAGGAACTGATGCCGGACGGAATCGCGGTTTGGAGTTTATTAGTGGTCTCAAAGCTGATGGAGGGACTAAACTTTATGATGCGGCGCTTTATGCCCGTAACTGGTTGCAAGAAAATCCGCGCCCGGATGCGATTAATGCTGTGCTAATTCTCACCGATGGTGAAGATTCGGGTTCTCAGATTAATCTGAATCAACTGGAACAAGAATTGCAAAAAAGTGGGTTTAATAGTGATCAGCGAATTGCCTTTTTTACCATTGGTTATGGCAGGGAAGGTGAGTTTGATCCTCAAGCGCTGAAGAAAATTGCTGACCTGAATGCGGGCTATTACCGCAAAGGAGACCCAGAAACGATTGCTACGGTTATGAATGATTTGCAGGTTGAATTTTAGTTGGTCATTCGTCATTTGTAAGGGTTTGAGGGTTGTTTACATAACTTAATATGGTTGAGTTTATTTCCACCAACCTACTTAGTCCCTAAACTCGCCCCTACAAATCAGGTTCCCTAGAAGGTTGTGAAGGATCAACACTTGATCAGGGCGGGTTTAGTCGCATCTGGGTTAGGCAAGAAACGATAATAGTGAAACCCGCCCCTACACAAAATACAAAACACAAAACCGATGAAACTGGCAAATCCACTTAACTATCCTTTAGCTGTACTCGCTGGCGGAATTGTCCTTGTTGTCGGCGTTCGTCTGGCTAACTTACCCAGCGTAGCCATGTTACCATTTGCCGCCGTTATTGCTACAGGCGGCGCGATCGCACTCAAATCGAAAGAACCGGAAACACTGAATCTAGAGAACCCGGAACTGGCGCGGGAACTGCAATTGGTCAAACAGCAAGCCCAGACATTAGCAGGGAAAGCGGAGATATTGCGATCGCAGGCTACTCAACTCTTAAGCGATGGCTTAGAAGTCGAGTTACTCGCCGCCGTTCAGTATACGTGCGATCGCGCCTCTGAATTGCCTGCTAAAGTTGACCAGTTGTCTCAACGCTTCCAAGGGGCTGATTCCCTATTATCCGTCAGTGATTTACAACAACAACTCGAACAGGTCAATCAAAAACAAATCCAAGCCAGTGGTGTTGCTAAAGACCAACTTAACAAACTTACAGAAAGCTTGCAGCGTAATCTCCAGTTAGCGCATCAGGGACAAGATGCGCGTCAAGCCCAAGTTACCAGTCTTTCGACTATGATTGCTGATGCCGCCGGGGTTTTGCAGCAACTCCAAAATAAGCTAAGAACTGCCGATTTAAATGACTCTGAACAAGCCAGGGAACTCCTTTCCTTGAGTGAAGAACTTCATAGTTTAGAAGAGAGTTTCGATCTATTGGTAACAAAATAATCCAAGTAAACGTTTGAATTTTGACTTTTTACTTCCGCGTAGCAGCTTAGCAATTCCTTCTCCCCAGAACAATGGCAACCCAAACTCGTCAATCTCAAAACCCAACCCGGCTGTTAACCTCTATTGGCATTATCCTGGTATCTTTAGGTTTAACTTATGCCCCTTTACCTGGATTCAACCAGACTGTTGTTGTGGTTAGTGGAACTGAACTGGCTGAACCCCTGCAAAGTCTAGAAGCCAAGTTTGAAGAAGAAAATCCGGGAATTGACTTAGAACTCAAGTTTCAAGGTTCCCAGGATATAGTAAATAACTATATTGATAACCAGAACGACTTCCAGCCTACGGTACTCATTCCCGCCAGTAGCGAGATTGTACAGGAATTACGCGATCGCATTCAGGCGCAACAGAACAGCGAACCCTTCTACAATACGCCTCAACCTATTGCCAAAACTATCCTTGTGGGTATTGCCTGGACTCAACGGGGCAATATTCTGTTTCCCAACGGGCGTTTCCAATGGCAACAGGTTGAACAAGCCATGGAAGCCGGAAACTGGGGAGAAATTGGCGGCAATAACGATTGGGGCAGTTTTGATTTTTTGATGACAGATCCCACCCGTTCTAATAGTGGTCAGGTAACGTTAGGACTATGGGCGCAGTCTAAATTAGGCGGACGTCCACTCAGCAGCGCCGGATTAAACAATCCCGCGATTAATGCTTTATTTAGTGTAATTAAGCGTTCCGTCTATCAGCCACCCCGTTCCACCGACATATTACTGCAAGAATTTATTAGTCGGGGTCCCAATGATGCGGATGTGGCTACCGTGTATGAAAGTATTGCCCTCTATCGTTGGCAGCAATCAGCCGCGAATCAAGGCAAACCCTACCAAATTTATTACCTTGATCCGACGATTGAAACGGTATCTACCGCAGCCATTGTACGACGCAATGTGAGTGAAAGTCAGGCAAAAGCTGCCCAACAATTTTTAGAGTTTCTGACTCAACCGCCACAACAGGAAGTGTTTGTGCAGTACGGTTTCCGTCCGGTTAATAATACAGTCGATTTACAAACCGTTGCCAATAGTCCTTGGTCTCAGACTATTCCAGGTGCTCAGATCAATCCCCCTGGAAACGTGATTCCACCCCCGGATAAGCAAGTGTTAACTGAAATTCAACGGTTGTGGGAGAGGGCAAATTAACGAAGTAGGTTGGCACAGGTTGACAGGGGTTTTCAAGTTAGTAGACTACAGACTCCAAAAGAATAGCGCAAGATGTTATAACAAGTTATTTGTTTTGATTGTTTACCGTTCATTGTTGAATTTGTCTCTTACTCCTCTAATTCAGGCGGTGAGTCAGGTACAGACTCAAGCTGTTCTATCGGTTGGGGAGGCGAGAAGCGATCGCGCATTTGTTTGAACGCTTGGGGATTGAGTAGCCACTGGGCGATAAATACAGCAGCGCCAGCCGAAAGAATAATCACAAGTATCCCAAAAACTCCGATGATGATTTTGAACCAATCCTGACTAGAGGATACCGTTTCAACGTCTATGGGTTCTGAAACATCCTCTTCCTCCTCAGCAACAGGTTCCTGTGTGGCTGGCAATTCAGTCTCTAACTCAATAGTCGGGGCATTTTTTTCCAGTTGTAATCCTCCCAAATTCAAAACCACTGGATATTGAGGAGAAACAGCACAATAGGAGAGAACAACGGAAGCATTATCATAACCATTCCGTTGATTTGCCTGATCAACGAGAAACTTTGCCGCTGCTTCTAGGGATAGCTTGCCACTAAACACATCTTTGGCGAAATCCCCATAAATAGACTCCAGCCAATTATTATCACTTACCCCATCAGAACAGAGCAACAGTAAACCATCTTCCTCTAAAATAAAGCGGCGTACATGGGGATAGAGAGACTCCGCCTCCTTGGTTCCTATCGCTTGGGTCAATGCGCCAGAATCAGGGCGCTGTAAGGCATGGCGGTACAAACTGCGACCCATCCTAACTTCCCGCGCTGCCACATCATCATCGACAGTAAGCTGTTGGCAATAGTCGGGAGTGATCCAGTAGGCACGACTATCTCCGACACTGACAATATAGAGTTCGTGACTATTACCTTCGCTATCCGATTGAATCACCTTTTGCGGCAATTGTAGGGCGATGGTTAAGGTTGTACCCATGCGCCGTCGGGATTCTCGTTCTTGTTGGTCGTTCTTGGAGGCAATAAGATTATTGACAACTCGAACAATTGCTGATAGCTGTTGTGCCACTAAATCCGGACTCATGAGTTCCGGATCTTCGAGTAACTCAGCTAGTAATGCCCGCACCTGAATTTTCACCGACTGCATGGCGATATGGCTAGCGACTTCGCCGCCTTCATGTCCGCCAATACCATCGCAGACGATGGAGAGATGGGAAATCAGGGGAGCAGGTTCTGTGGTCAAATCCGATCGCAGAGGGTAGCAGCTATCCTCATTGTGGTCATGTAATGGACCTGTATCCGTGAGTCCAGCTACCTCTAAACGCAGGGGTTGTTGCGAAGATTGAGCCAAAAGAAGCTGATTAAGCTGGACTGCGATCGCGTCAAAGGAGGGGTTGGGCGTTTGCATTTGCTGGGCGATGTCTCGCAGTTGAGCCGCCACCGTCACGGATGCTGTGTGACACCAGGATTCCCAACATTGTCCTAACTGTTGTAGACTCGCCTGAGTTCGGGAGTGGGGTAGGGTTGTCGTACCTCCAGACGCACCTGTTGATGAGTCTTTTCTTTCACCCGTGACTGACAGGGGGACAGGTTGGAAATCACTCGTCCCATTCCTAACCAGTTCCCGCAGTCGCACCCGCCAGCCTTCGACTCGCACCTGTTCGGGATCAACCAGGGTGGCGGCTACGCCTAATTCAGCTAAAGGTTGCCATAACTCTAGAATTTGCCATAACCAATAGATCTGACGTACAGGCGAGGCTTGTGACCATTGTGAAGTAATCGCTGGATAGAGTTTACCCTTATTGTCGATCGGGACATTTTCCAGCAAAATAATCGGTGTATCCGATTCAGACTCTGCCCCGGAACAAACGCCATAAACCTCCGGAACGTGCAGACGATGGGGATACAGGCGTAGATAGGGGAGGAACATGCCATTTAAGCGATCGGGAGCCTGGGGTAACTCCTCTGGGTGCAGATCCAGCCAAATTTGGGGTGCGACGACTTGATACCGTTGTGCAACAATTTCCCCCACCGGGAGCGATGCAGCCGTTGCACCCACTGCCCACAGATAACGATTAGTTTGCGGCTCTTCAGTACTCATAACCTTAAAAATACTTTAAAAATAATCCTGGAATGAATTGGCAACGGTCGCAACTCCAGCCGTTTTCGGTTTGATCAGATACACCGAGATCCTGGAAAAAGAAATAATGTACCTCATGTAGTGGCGGGCTAACCATAAATACCAGACCCCCAAGATAAACCAGAATAGTCAACTGCCCCACCCACTTTTGGGATGGGGCTTGTAACTAGGCGAGATTACTCTCGCCCGAAACATAGGGCGCATTGACTGACGCCTGCTCCTCAGTCCCACGTTGGGTAGAAGAGAGAATGTAATCGTCTCGGACATTAAGAGCAGCATTAAGGTCAGCGTGAGTCTGATAGCCACAGTTTTTACAACAGAAGCGAGACTTGTGACGATTTGTCCGCCTGATGTGTTTGCAGACATTGCAC
>NZ_JAVJRX010000203.1:0-27053 GCF_040219735.1 Coleofasciculus sp. G1-WW12-02
TGTTTTGGGCGTGCTTGTTGCTTAGACTTTTTACCTGTACAAGCCTTTCTGTACAGAACCCGAATAGCCTAGTTTTCAAGGTGCGATGCCTCTCGGCTCTGGGTTTTACAAGAGGTTTAATACCCTTTCCTCTAAGTGAATTTTAACACAAAGTCGTCCTTTAAGGACGAGGCTTTAGACCCAATTTTTCGGTAAGCGTTTGTATTCTCACCCTCAATAGCATAATTATTTTAATTTGTCACCCCCTCGAAAGATTGATTCAATGAAACTTCTGTAAAGATTGCCTGACAACCTTGAAGAGTTGGCAAACTATCCGGATTTTTCTCCCATTGAATGCCATTGACTGATAAAACTGATGAGTAGAGAAGCCTAAACTTTTGAGCTAAGCACTTTATATAATCATGCCAACTCATCCCCCCTAAAACTGTCAATATTGTAACAAAATATTAAACATTAGCTGACTATATAGGGTTAACCACAGGTGTGAACCCTTCGCGTTAATTGTCAGCCAATCAGAGAAAGAAATGTTCTATCTCTATAGGGTTTAATGCCAAATTTTAGGTAGATATTTTAGCTCTCCCTGATGGGGGAGTTTTTGGGTTTTTATGATGATTTTAACTTTACAAAACATTTATATAAAGTTCATCTTAACTTTATTGATCATCGAAAAAATGCGGTTATAGTTAAATTGTGGTCAGATAAAAGTAGCAAAACGAACAAAAAAGCACAGTCGTTTCTGTAATTTTTCGGAGACTACACCGAAGCAAAAACTCCCAGGCACGAGGCGGCGCTGAACCATCGGATACCAGCACAGCAAGGCTTCATCAATGCCGGAAAGCTGGAAATTGTCCAGAAAACATTGCCAAAAAAATCGTAATTAATTCACAGAGGAAAAATAAATGCATAGTCCTATAAATGATAACTTTGCTGACAGCATTCGTTTAGTTGGTTCTGATTTTAGTACGACAGGAACTAACGTTAATGCAACTGGAGAAGTCGGTGAACCTAACCATGCCGGAGTAAATTTTGGTTCATCTAGTTTGACTGATTCAGTTTGGTATGAATGGAGAGCGCCTGCGGATGGTACAGTCACAATCAATACATTTGGTAGCAACTATGACACCAGCTTGGCTGTTTACACAGGTTCAGAAGTGAACAGTTTAACTGGAGTAGCTAGTAATGATGATTATTTATCCTTGCAGAGTCGGGTTAACTTTTCAGTTGAAGCCGGACAAACCTATCAGATTGCTGTCGATGGCTTTTTCTCAAGTCAAGGTTCCGTCAATCTCAACCTCGACTTAGACTTTGACTATACTCAACTTGGCACAAACGCGAGTGAACAACTCAACGGAACTCAAGCAAACGATGTCATCGCCGGACTAGCAGGAAATGACCAAATCAACGGTAACGGTGGTCATGATTATCTCGAAGGTAATGCAGGGAATGACACCATCGCCGGTGGTTCTCTGAGTGATTATCTCGATGGTGGTGCTGGTGATGACCTGCTTTTCGGTAACGGCGGCGGCGATGAAATCCTCGGTGGCGGCGGCAATGATGGTCTCTATGGTAGCTCTGATGCAGATTATCTAGATGGTGGCGCAGGTAATGACGTTCTCTACGGTAACGGTGGTCAAGACTACCTCCTCGGTGGCGGTGGTGCTGACACCATTTACGGCGGCGCCCAAGCCGACGAGATTCTCGGTGGCGCAGGTAATGATTTGATTTACAGTAATGGTGGCGATGATTTGATTAACGGGGGTAATGGTATCGACGAAATCTGGCTCGGCGGTGGTGAAACCGTTGTCCTTGATGCCAACGACACTGGATACGATATCATTAGGAACTTCCAGTTAGGTCAGACTACTTTAGCCGTCAATGATATTAGTAATCTGAGTTTCGCCGATGGCGCGAATGGTGCGGAAATATACCAAGGCGGCAACCTGTTAGCTACCGTTAGTTGGCAGTCAGCTAGCACCTTTGCCAATAACATGAACAACATCTTTGTCGCCGCCTAGATATATCGTCTGATGTATTAGTCTTTCAATAGGGGAGCATATTAGTCTAGTCGAACCAAGCGGGAGATGCCAAGTGTCTCCCCATTTTTTGTCCCCGTAATGGTTTCGACCAGACGCCTGACCTTTTGACCCAATCCCCGACTTCTTCAAGAAGTCGGGGATCTCTAAGTGAGCCGTTTGATTTCACGAAACCTTTATATAAAATTCACATCAACTTTATCAAACGCCAAAATTATACAGTTATATTTAATTTGTAAACCAATAAATACAGTAAAACCAACACCTAAAATACTATTCAACGTTTTAACCAAGGATAAACACCTATGGCAACTTATATCGTCAATCAACTCGGTGACATTGATGATGGTAATCTTAACAATGGTCAAACCAGTTTACGCGAAGCAATTAACGCCGCTAACGCCTCAGCAGGAGACGATACTATTCAGTTTGCTTTAGGTGGCGGTGCAAAAACCATTCAACTTACCGAAAGGCTCAGGATTACCGATGACCTGACAATTGTTGGTCTAGGTGCAAACCAATTAACCCTTCGTGGCGACTCAACCTTCGACCTATTCTCAATTAGTCCTGGGGTAGCCGCAGAATTTAATGGACTCACTTTAACCAACGGATTAGATGGAATTAATCTCGAAGGAGATAATAGTCTAACTATAACCAACAGCGTGATTTATGGGAACAGCGATGATGGGATTGATGCGGGTGACGAGGATGGTAGTGATCTGCTCAGTGACAACAATACTGTAATAGTAATGAATACGACCATCCGTGATAACGCGGATGATGGCATTGATCTAGAAAACAATAGCACGCTGACCCTAAATAACAGTACGTTTACCAGTAACGGTGATGATGGCGTTGACCTAGAAAACAATAACACTGTTACCGTAAATTACAGCACGTTTACAGGTAACGGGGATGAAGGCATTGACCTAGAAAACAATAACACTGTTACCATAGATCACAGCACTTTTACCGATAACGACGCTGATGGCATTGACTTAGAAGACAATAATACCCTGACCGTAAAAAACAGCACGATTATAGATAACGATGCTGAAGGCATTGCGCTGACCGACAAAAACACGCTGATAATAGAAAACACCATAATTACAGATAACGGTGATGATGGTATTGACGTAGAAGACAAAAATACAATCACCGTAACCAACAGCACAATTACCGATAACGGCGATGATGGTATAGGTGTGGATGACAAAAATAATCTAACCGTAACGAACAGTACAATTATAGGTAACGACGCAGATGGAATTGATGCAGATGACGAAAACAAGCTAACAATAACCGATAGTACGTTGAGTAATAACGGTGATGATGGCATTGACATTTCTGGAGACAACACCCTAACCGTAACCAATAGCACGTTTAGTGATAACAATTCTCAGGGAATTGAAATCAGCGACGGAAATACTGTGATGGTGACTGACAGTAACATCAGTGGTAACGGTGCCCCTGCTGTTACTCTCACCGGAACTTCAAATAATGACATGCTTGTCGGTGGCGCAGGCGACGATATCCTAACTGGACTCAATAGTCAAGATACTCTCAAAGGTGGCGCCGGTAACGACACCCTCGACGGTGGTAACGGTGATGATCAACTTTATGGTGGTGCGAATAATGACCTCCTAAGTGGGGGTCAAGGTCAGGATATCCTCAAAGGTAGCGGAGGTGAGGACTACCTCGATGGGGGTCAAGGTGACGATAAGCTGTATGGCGGTGCTGATGATGACACTCTCCTCGGCGGTCAAAGTAATGACCAACTCTGGGGTGGTGCTGATGATGACCTGTTAGAAGGGGGTCAAGGTGACGATAAACTATATGGCGGTGCTGATGATGACACCCTCCTCGGCGGTCAAAATAACGACCAACTCTGGGGTAATTCTGGAGATGACCTCCTCTATGGTGGTGCGGGGGATGACCAGCTAACCGGTGGGATTGGTAGTGATACCTTTGTTATTGTCGCCGGGGAAGGTAAGGATATGATTACCGACTTCAGTTTAGGTCAGGGTGATGTGATTGGTTTATCTGGCGGTTTAGGATTTGGAGATTTGTTCTTCCAAGGAAACGAGATTCGGTTTGGCGGTCAAACTTTGGCAACACTGACTGGGTTCGATACAACCACTCTCACAACGGAGAATTTCGCAACTGTAGTCGTGTGATACGCTTAATGCTTTGTAATCAGGGCTTTAGTCTGAGATTTGGTTAAGTTTCCTGGCATCCCAGTAATTATAGCAACCGCCAAAACGGTTAGGACACATCAGAATTTAGTAGAGACTCCTCCGGCGGAGGAGTCTCTAGCACAGTTCGTTTGCTCTCAGGTATGTGTCTACACAAAAGTCCAACCAAAGCAGACTAATATCAGCATATTGGCAATGTTGGACAACTTAACCTAAATATGCATCGACTTAATTTCCTCAAAGCATTCCGAATTCCCCTAGGCGCAGGAATTATCAGCTTTTCCTTTGCCACAGGTAAACTTCTCCCCCAAACTTTGCCTCTATCCCAGGATTTGATTAACCTCAACTCCCAGGATGGAGAAGTCTTACTGATTGAAAGTAATGCTCGCCAGGACTATTTTCCCTTAAGTATTCATTTTGAAACCCAGGATAATTTAGCTTACTGTGGTGTTGCCAGTATGGTGATGGTACTCAACGCCCTCTCTATCCCTGCACCCCCAACCGCTAACTTCGGGGAACATCATATTTTTACTCAAAAAAATGTTTTAAATGAACAAACCGAAAAAATTCTCCCCGCCGCCGTCATTGCTCGTCAAGGAATGACCCTAGACCAATTGGGTCAACTCTTAGAAACCTATCCCCTCAACGCCGAAGTTTACCACGCCAGTGAGGTGACTCTGGCGGAATTCCGCCAGATGGTGGTAGAAAATTTACAGAACCCCAATAATTTCGTCTTAGTCAACTACTTAAGAAAAACCATAGGTCAGGAACGCGGTGGACATATTTCGCCGATCGCGGCTTATAATCCACAAAGTGATCGCTTTCTGATTTTGGATGTGTCCCGCTACAAGTATCCGCCCATTTGGGTCAGGGCTGAAGAAATCTGGCAAGCCATGGGAACAATGGATTCTACCTCAGAAAAGACAAGAGGCTTTGTGGTGATTAATCGCCGTTAGTCGGGGTAATTCATGAATTGCCCCAACAAATGAGAATCTGCTAAGATTGCCCCTTGGCATCTTAAATTCCTCCCGAATGTCTATCCATTCTCCCGTAACCGTTACCGTTCCCGCGACAACCGCCAACTTAGGTCCCGGATTTGATTGCATTGGCGCCGCCTTGACCCTGTACAATCGATTTACATTTACTCGCCTGAGTTCGGATACCCCCTGGGAAACGGAACGGGCGGTGAGAATTCGGGTGTCTGGTGTTGAAGCAAAACAGGTGAAAACTGATGAAACGAATCTGGCTTACCAAGGGTTTCTGAAATTATACGACCATATTGGTCATACACCTCCCCCAGTCCAACTCAAGATTGATTTAGATGTCCCCCTCGCCAGAGGGTTAGGAAGTTCCGCCACGGCGATTGTCGGCGGATTAGTTGGCGCAAACCAGTTAGCCGGGGAACCCCTGAGTCAAACGGAAGTGATGCAATTAGCGATCGCACTGGAAGGACATCCAGATAATGTCGTCCCCGCCTTGTTGGGTGGCTGTCGTCTGGCGGCGCGGGGGGATGCGGTTCTCAAGGAATGGGAGATTTGTGATATTCCCTGGCATGATCAAATTGTCCCCGTTGTCGCTATTCCTAATTTTGAACTCTCCACCCAAGAGGCGCGACAGGTACTCCCCACCCAAGTGAGTCGGGCGGATGCTATTTTTAATATTGCCCATTTCGGGTTATTGGTACGCGCCTTGACAACGGGACGCCGTGATTGGTTACAAACTGCCCTCCAAGATAAGTTACACCAACCTTATCGACAAGGGTTGATTCCGGGGTATGAAGCCGTAAAAAGCGCCGCCTTAAAAGCTGGCGCTTATGGAATGACGATTAGTGGCGCAGGTCCTACTCTGTTGGCGCTTGTCGATCGGATGCAAGCCGCAACCGTAGCCACCGCCATGGCTGAGGCTTGGCAACAAATGGGAATTTCTGCCCAAGCGCGATCGCTAGCGATTGAAACTCAGGGAACCCAAACCGCAGTAGCACCCACTATTTAACACCCCTGATGTTGAAACTGACTCCGCAGAGACGTTGCATGCAACGTCTCTACAGTCGGGGCGGGTTTCCAATCACCAATCCCCCAATTTATCGCTATGCCATAGATAATCCTCTATGTTTTCACCAAGCATTTCTTATCCGATAATCTGAACAAGGTCTTAAAGTTTTGTTACATTGATCGATGAAACCCCTATTTGTTTAATCACCCATTTCTAGCATAAACTCAATGTTAGTCACTTAATTCAACAGCAATCACAGCAAATTTTATGACTCCAACCAACTTTAGTGTTACCCCCTGAATCATTCAGAAAATTCTGATATCAAAACGATACTTAGACCAAGTTTAAATTGGAGGAGTCATACAAAATGGCAAATACGAACGATATACTTGTCCTCAAACAAGGTGTTGAAAATTGGAATCAGTGGCGACTGCAAAATATTAACTTCAATCAAAATCCGAGTAAAGCTAATGTCCTCAAACTTAACTTTAGCAAAGTTGATCTGAGTGGCTCTAACCTCAGTGAGTATAATTTGCAAAACTTCAACCTGAGTCGAGCTAACCTGAGTCGAGCTAACTTGAGTCGAGCCAACCTGAGTCGGGCGAATCTCTGTGAAGCGATTTGCCATACGACAAACCTAAATCAAGCCATTTTAATTGATACCAACCTTATCGCTGTTTTCTTAAGAAATGCTGACCTCAGAGGCGCAAACTTGAGAGGAGCGGATTTAACCGATGCGAATCTCAGTGGTGCTGATTTGACAGGTGCGAATCTCAGTGATACAAATTTGAAAGGGGCAAACTTGAGAAATACCAATTTAAATCAGGCAAACCTAAATGGTGCGAATCTGAGTGGGGCAATTTTGAAAGGTGCGATTATCTCTCAAGTCTAGGTTGATTGATAAATTTTGAATTTCTAGTCCCCCATTCCCTGACCAATAGCACTCCTCACCGTGAACTTTATTCGGTAAGCTCCTGAAGATAAATTTCTTTAACCAGCATTTGCCAAAACAGAGACTGTATCGGTAAAATGCTGGTTATATTCACAGACCCTGAAAGCGAAACTTATTTCTCTGCATAGAGAAATAAGAGCATAGTTTTGGCATGATTTTTCTCTGAAAAAATTAATTAATACCGATTTTAGTTTGTCAAAAAATATCATTATTTTTTAAAATTTCGGACAAATATAAATTATACCTGAATAAGTATTTTACAGTTTAACACGAATCAGAGTTTTTCCAGTTAAACTCTACCCTTTATGATGAAATTATCGATACAACAAAAAATCGTCGTAGGATTTGGACTAACCTCTAGCCTTATCGTTATCGTTAGCTTGAGTGGTTATTATAGCGCATTTCGCCTGAGAGAGGCAAATCACAAAGAACTCCATGCCAAAAAAGTATTAACTAAACTTGAAGAAGTCTTAGCTGAAATTACGGATGCAGAAACGGGACAACGGGGTTATCTCCTAACTGGCAAACCGCGCTATCTCGAACCCTATAAAAAAGCCATTGATAAAGTCGAAGATGATCTCAAGCAGCTACAAGCCTTGACAGCAGACAACCCTTACCATCAAAAAAAATTAGACATCGTGGTTCCTTTAATTGATGAAAAGTTTACCGAACTTCAGCAAACAATTAACGTAAGAAACCAGCAAGGATTGGACGCGGCTTTAGAGATTGTCAACACGAACCAAGGTAAACTGATCATGGATCAGATCCGCGAAGTCTTCAGTAAGATGAAAGCTGAAGAAGAGCGGCTATTTCAGGCGCGAGCGCAGCGAACTCAAGGAACAGTCCATACGACAATCTGGATTTTCTCCATTGGACTGGCTTTTGATTTAGGTATTCTTGTTTTTGTCTATTCTCATATTTATCGAGAAATTCATCAACGGCTACAGGCTCAAGATCAATTAAGAGATAGTGAGAGTCGGCTAACGCAATTCTTAGAAGCGATACCCGTCGGCGTCTTTGTCGTTGATCACCATGGTACACCCTACTATGCAAATCAGACAGCCAAAAAACTTTTTGGTCAAGGTATTATCCCAAAAAATTCTGCAAATCTGTTCCCAGAGGTTTATCCAGTTTACTCTCCCAAAGCAGAGAAAGTCTATCCCCACAATCTTGAACCAATTATCCAAGCGCTTAACGGGAAAAGCTCTATCCATGATGGTATAGAGATTCATCAACCCGACAAAATAGTGCCAATTGAGATATTAGGAACACCCATCTTTGATGACAAAGGGAATGTTACCTACGCCATTGTCGTGCTGAATGATATTACTGAACGCAAATGGGCAGAAGCCGAACGACTTAAGTTTACCTGTCGTCTCAATCAACTCAATCAAGCTTTCTCTCGCTTTGTTCCCGGTCAATTTCTCCAGTTATTAAACAAAGAGAGTATTGCCGATGTTAAGTTAGGCGACCAAGTAGAAAAAGACATGTCCATTTTATTTTCAGATATTCGTGATTTCACGGCTCTTTCAGAAGGCATGACTCCCGAAGAAAATTTCAAGTTTATTAATTCATATTTATCTCGAATGGAGTCAATAATTATTAAAAATCAAGGATTCGTTGATAAATATATTGGCGATGCCATTATGGCACTATTTAGTGGTAGTGCTGATGATGCAGTTAAAGCTGGAATTGCTATGTTAAATCAATTAGTTGAATATAATCAACATCGTGCTAACTGTAATTATCGGGCGATTAAAATTGGCATGGGCATTAATACAGGAACGTTAATGCTAGGTACAGTGGGCGGATATAACCGAATGGATACAACTGTGATTAGTGATGCCGTTAATTTAGCGGCTCGTCTGGAAGGTTTAACCAAAAATTATGGCGTATCCCTGTTAATTTCTCACCACACGTTCAAGGAATTACAAAACCCCTCTGACTACGCTATCCGCATGATTGATCACGTCAAAGTCAAAGGTAAATCTGAATTAGTCACCGTCTATGAAGTCTTTGATGCTGACTTACCAGACGTTCGAGAGGGCAAGTTAGCAAACCAAGATCAGTTTGCCTTAGCATTGTCCCTGTATAGTCAACAGGCTTATGCAGAGGCGCTACAACTGTTTGAAGCCTGTTTGCGTCAAAATCAAGCGGATCAGGTGGCGCAAATTTACCAGCAACGCTGTCATCTGAATTCTAATACCAATGCTGTCTGAAGTTGCACTTTATCTACCCCACCGCCTACAACACCTCCCCTGACTAAGAGGAGGTTGGTAGGGGTAAATATTAAGAGGCAAACATCACAATCTCCCTTTGGTTCACTCTATTTTCCTGTTCAACTTGCAATACATGGGCATAAAGATTGGCAATAATCTGTTGACCCGCTACCGTTACCTCTAAGTAACGCAAAGCAGGTTGAATATAGGGCAAAACAACTGACCAGAAAAAATTAGGGTAGTTTTGTCGTAGTTGACCAGGATTGTGATAGCCTAAAATTTTACTCGCGCCACTTTCTTCAAACTCGCCAAACAATGCTGGAATCTTTTGTAAGTAACGCGGATCACTGAGTTGACCAATCAAATCAGCCGCACGAGTCAAACCCGGATAATTAATCGTATCCTGATAAGCTTCATCAGCAGGTACTGGGAAACGGGTTAACTCAATATTGCGTTTGACGGTAGCACAATCAATGAATGAATGAGCGCTAAAATACTCGTCCACAAACCGCTTTCCTCGGTCAACATGATACGAGGTCAAACTCGCATCGGTTGCGCCCCGGGGTAAGGAGATCATCATATCATCTAGACCAATCACGTACAATCCTTGATCGGGTTGGTCATCTTTGCAAATCCCCTTAATATAGCCAATGTCATGGCATAACCAAGACACGATTAAGGTGAGCCAGTCTTGAGGGGTAACGCTCCCTTCCAGGATATGTTTCCCTCGGAGGGTTTCTTGTCCGACTAGGGCGACTAAGATAGTATGTTCAACATTGTGGTATAGAGCATCACTCTGGGCAATCCGTTCTAGAGCCACTTGAGCCACCCCAGCAATGACTTCAGCATAATCAGGTTGACAGTTGCCGTAAGTTTGGCGGTAGCCGGCTTGTAGACGTTCAACACAATCGTGAACTAGCACCCCTGTTAAATTAAACATTGTTCTTCCCCTGTAACACAATCTAAATTTATATCCGAGTTGGGTATTACCACCCGGATTGGCGGCTTCACCCTGGTAGATTCACAGATCAATCGGTGGGGAACACCTATTTATTAGTTTCGTTGATAATTTGGGTAATGTAAACCATAAAACCTCACAAAAATGAAATCATTGTTTGGTGGGAGTAAAAATTTAGATATATTTTATTTTGTAATTAACAAAAAACCTCATGAAACCTCAGAACTATAAAATCTAACTTGAGAAATAGGTTAAAAAAGTCATGAATTATCAGGTAAAATTTTCCAATTGCTACAGTAATAAAAAAGAGGGTATGGATTATAAAGACGCCTTGAATTTCATTGATCGCTTGACCTATCTGAAGACGGGAAAGCACCTGAATGACCTAGAACGTCAGGTATTTGTTGGCTCATGGGAAGGACGCTCCTATAAGGAGATTTATCCGCAAAATCCAGACTATGTGGAAAAATATGTGGGCTATAAGTTATGGCAAAAGCTTTCCCAGGTATTGGGGGAAAAAGTGAGCAAAAAAAAGATTCACGGTGCGATCGCGCGAGCCAAGACGCAGCAGCCGCAAGTGTTTCTCAGTTACCGCAACCAAGAGCCTGACGGGAGTTTAGCGATTCAGTTAGAGGAGGCGATCGCACAAGCGGGATATCCAGTCTTTAGAACAGGGGTGGGAGAGGGTTCGAGCCATTCCTCTGGTGTAGCCCAGGCTGAATTAGCTCAGATTGATCGCCAACTGGCGCAATGTGATTATTTTATCCTGCTCTTGTCTCCCCAAGCCGCTCTGAGTGAAATGGTGATTGAAGAGTTACGACGGGTTCAGGAGTTACGGGATGAGAGTCAAAACGCCAAACCCGTTGTCTTAGCAATTCGGGTGAATTGTCCTCCCCATACCCCTCTCAACCACGATTTACGCAACTATCTCCAGGGAATTGGCTATCAAGAATGGAACGCTCCCCCTGATACACCAACTATAGTTCAGGCGGTGTTGCAACGGTTGTCGGGGAGTGAGGATTGGGAAACTCAAGCTGGGGAAGCGAGCGATGTAGCGGAGGACATCAGAAGCTATCAAACTCCGATCAACCCCTTACCCCCTTTACCTGTGGCTGAACCGGAATTACCCAAAGGTCAAGTTCGGTTAGCTTCCGCCTTCTATGTCGAACGAGTTCCCGATGAAGCCCAATGTTATCAAGAAATCCTCAAACCGGGAACCTTGATTCGCATCAAAGCGCCGCGACAGATGGGAAAAACATCGTTAATGGCGAGAATTTTGTATCAAGCTAGAGAACAAGGCTGTCGCACCGTTCCCTTAAGCTTTCAACATGCGGATAAAAGCGTGTTTACCAATCTAAATCAACTCTTACAGTGGTTATGTGCCAAAATTACCCGCAAGCTGCGTTTACCCCATCAAGTTGAGGCATATTGGACGGATACATTTGGCAGTAAAGATAACTGTACCGCTTATTTTGAGGATTTTTTATTATCCGAAACCGATTCACCGTTAGTATTAGGATTGGATGAAGTGGATCGGGTGTTTCAACATCCAAAAATAACCGATGACTTTTTTGCCCTCTTACGCGCTTGGTATGAAGAAGCAGGGTATGGGGATAGCGACAGTGATTTGTGGGCAAAATTGCGTTTAGTAGTGGTTCATTCGACGGAAGTTTATATTCCCTTGGATATCAATCAATCCCCGTTTAATGTGGGTTTACCGATTGAATTATCGGAATTTAGTCGAGAACAAGTCACGGATTTAGCCCAACGTCATGGACTCAATTGGCAAACTGATCAGGTTGAGCAATTCATGACGATGGTGGGTGGACATCCCTATTTAGTCCGAGTGGCTCTTTATTATATTGCCAGAGGCGAGTTAACCTTAGAGGAATTGGTGGAGATGGCGCCGACAGAGGCGGGAATTTATGGGGATCACCTACGCCGACATTTATGGAATTTGCAACAGCACCCAGAATTAGCAACAGCATTTGCTCAGGTGCTAGTAGCGCAAGAACCCGTTGAGTTAGAGTCAGTGCTGGCGTTTAAATTACACAGTATGGGGTTAGTAAAGTTACAAGGAAATGCCACTGTACCCCGCTTTGAATTATATCGCCAGTATTTTCGCTGGCGGGTTAGATGACTTGTAGCGATTCCACCTGGGGAGCCTCGCGATCGCGTCTACATAGAACAGTTCTACTATTATATAGAGAGACGTTGAGGTGGGAAAATCGTGATGCCAGTGCCAGAAACGAACCAACAGACAGCAATACCTACACCCAACCTCTACGAAACCGATTTTTATGCTTGGACGCAGGAACAAGCGTCGTTACTCCGCCAACAGCAGTGGAGTCAGCTTGATTTGGGCAATCTGATTGAGGAGATTGAATCCTTGGGAAAACAGCAACGCCAGGAATTGCGAAATCGGTTGACGGTGCTGATTGGACATTTGTTGAAATGGGAGTACCAACCGCAACGCCGTAGTCGGAGTTGGCTGGCGACGATTCGTCTACAGCGTCTGGATGTGTCTGAATTGCTCGAAGAAAATCCCAGTCTCAAACCCTATCTGGAAGAAGCACTCCAGAAAGCGTATGCTAAAGGCGTTCTATTAGCTGTTGGAGAAACCGAACTCCCCATACGTACTTTTCCAGCAGAGTGTCCCTATAATTTAGCAGAAATTTTAGAGGATAGCTTTTATCCAGGTGAACCGAGTGAGTTGGTACGCCAAAGTTAAACCCTAGCGAAAAAAATACATCTCCACGACAAACCACTTTATGTAGTCAAGCCAAAAAGCCTTTTTATATATCCGCAAATTTCCTAGTTCTTGCGGTATAAGGCTTTGATAAACTAGCTCAAGTTCATTAAAATCGACTGAAACTCTTATCCAGTCGTCTTTAGACGACTTGAGCTTTTAGCCTTGGGTTTAAACCCAAGGTGGTTTAATGGGAGTAATACTCCTGAAAATTTGGCACAGTGGTAGAGATGTACCCTTAATCTGAGAACCGCAACTCGAATCCGTCATTTGGTGTCTTCTACCTCCTCTTGCAATCCCCATGAGTAAAGCCCAACCCATCACCTCCCCCTACAAAGTTGGGGGTCATCTCCCACTCAACGCCCCTAGCTACGTGGTGCGACAGGCTGACACGGAACTTTATCAGGGGTTAAAGGCGGGGGAGTTTTGTTATGTTCTTAATTCCCGCCAGATGGGTAAAACCAGTTTACGGGTGCGGGTGATGCATAAGCTGCAAGGGGAGGGTTTTGCTTGTGCGGCGATTGATTTGACCAAAATCGGTTCCCAGGATATCACAGCCGATCAGTGGTATGCGGGGATGATGAGACGGTTGGTGACGAGTTTTCCGGCGCTACGGGGGTTTAACTTAAGGGCGTGGTTGCGCGATCGCGAATATCTACCCCCTATTCAACGCTTGAGTGAGTTTATCGAACAAGTGCTGCTGGAGTCTATCCCCCAAAGGGTGGTAATTTTTATTGATGAAATTGATAGTATCCTCAGTTTAAACTTTCGCACCGATGATTTTTTTGCGGTGCTGCGGGCTTGTAATGAATATGATCGCCTCACATTTGCCCTGTTTGGTGTAGCCACTCCTTCAGATTTAATTCAAGATAAAAAACGTACCCCCTTTAACCTGGGTCATGGGATTGAATTGCAGGGGTTTAAATTAGCGGAAGCTCAACCCTTAGCCGCTGGATTAGCTGATAAATATAACCAAGCCCCAACTATCTTAGCGGCTATTTTAGAGTGGACGGGGGGACAACCCTTTCTCACTCAAAAACTCTGCCATTTAATTATCAATAGCGACTCCTCCCCGACTCCGGGAAAAGAAGATGAATGGGTAGCGCAAATAGTCCAGCAGCGCATCCTGGAAAACTGGGAAGCCACCGATGAACCGCCCCATCTGAAAACCATCCGCGATCGCCTCTTCCGAATTGGACAGCGAAATCGGGGACTCTTGGGGCTTTATCAGCAAATTTTACAACAGGGGGAGCTTCACGCCTCAGATAGTTCTGAACAACGGGAATTGTGTTTATCTGGGGTGGCGATTAAGCAGGAAGGAAAACTGAGAGTTTGTAATCGCATCTATGCCGCCATTTTTAATGACAGTTGGGTAAACAAAGCTTTAGCGGATTTGCAGGCTAGTTTTGAGCAAATTGTTACCCAACAAGAGCAAAAACTACTGTCTATGCTGAGTTTTATGGAGGGGAAGGATTTTGCCGATATTCTCCATGAAATTTTAGGCTCAGTTACCCTAAAAATGGGAGAAGCATTGAGCGTGGATCGGACGACGATTATCTTTATTGATGATCAGCAAAATCAGATTTGGTCGATTATTGCCCGGAATGAAGGAAAAACCTTTCCTGATATTCAAATCCTCACCAATAAAGAAACAGAAGCCCGCCTGACCAACTTTAAAAAATTTAGTGAGATTCCCTTTAACTTTCGCCAAGAGAACCCCGACACCATTCCCGATAAACTCAATCAAACGAACGGCTATGCGATTTACAATGAATTGGTCTATCCCATCGCCAATCAACAGCATAATTTGATTGCTGTGATTCAACTGATCAATAAACTGAAACGGTTTAACAATCCCCAAGCGCCTCTATCGGAACGCATTGATCAACAGGGGTTTACCCTCACCGATCAAACTCAGTTAGATGAATATGCGCCAACTATTTTACGCATTTTAGAGCGATGCCAATACTGTTATAAATTAACCCAACGGTTACAAGCCGCTGAAGCCCTAACTGAAGCCACTCATTCCCTGTCTCATAGCAGTTTAAATTCCGAAGAAATCCTGGGACGAGTTATGGATGCGGCGAAGAAATTGATGAATGCTGATCGCAGTACCCTCTGGTTATTAGATGCAGATAAGCAGGAGTTGTGGACAAAGATTCCCTTTGAAGATGGTTCGATGAGGGAACTACGAGTCCAAGTCGGTCAAGGGTTTGCGGGGAAAGTTGCCCAAACTCAGGAACCATTGAATATTGCCTTTGATTTGTACGATCATCCTGATTCAACCACAGCCCAGGAAACGGATCAAAAAACAGGCTATCGCACCTGTAGTTTACTCTGTATGCCTGTCTTTAGTCCCGATGGAGAGTTACTCGGTGTAACCCAGTTAGTCAATAAACGCAAACCGGGGCAATTTCCCGATTATAACCCCGCAGATTGGCCCCAAGCACCGGAATGTTTTCAGGCAAGTTTTGACACCAATAGTCAAAAATATATGCAGATTTTCAACTCTCAGGCGGGGGTAGCGCTGCAAAATGCTCAGAAATTTGAGCGGATTATGCAAAAAGCCGAGAGTCAGCAGCAAAATGTGGTCAGTCAAACCCTGGCGATGCTGAATGCGGTGATGGATAATCAGGGGTTTGATGATATTCTTGATGGTACGTTGCGTTCGATTACGTTAAAGACAGGGAAATCCTTATGTGCCGATCGCACGACTATCTTCTTACTCGACGAAGAAAAGAAAGAATTTTGGTCAATTGTTGCTGAAGATGAAGGGAGTGGTTCCCTGGAAATTCGCATGAGTGCAGATAAAGGAATTGTCGGGGAAGTGGCGCGGTTACAGCAAACCATTAACATTTCTTTTGACTTCTATGATGATCCGCGATCGCAGATGGCAAAGGAACAGGATAAAAGAACCGGATATCGTACTTATACCATGCTGGCGATTCCCCTTTTAAATGAGCAAGGGGAGTTAGTCGCCGTTGTTCAGTTACTCAACAAATTAAAGCGGGTGGCTAATCCCACGGCGGCTTTATCTGAACGCATTGATAAACAGGGATTTACCCGAACCGATGAAGAACGATTTGCCGAAAATGCGCCCTTGATTCAAATGATTTTGGAAAGCTTCCGTTCCTATCATAAAACAGCACGCGGACAACGAGTCGCCGCCGCATTGATGGCAGCTGCCCGTTGTGTTCAAGGTTCTCTAGAGATGGAAGATATTTTACAACGGGTAATGACAGCAGCTAAACAATTATTAAATGCTGATCGCAGCACGTTATGGTTAGTTAACCGTTTAGCGGGGGAATTGTGGACAAAAATTCGTTTTGACGACGGTGAACTCCGAGAATTACGTGTACCCATTGGACAAGGGTATGCGGGTCAAGTTGCGATGACGGGGGAACCTTTGAATATTCCCTTTGATTTGTATGATCATCTTAACTCAGAAACGGCAAAGAAAACCGATCAAAAGACAGGGTATCGCACCTGTAGTTTACTCTGTATGCCTGTTTTTAGTCCCGATGGGGATTTGCTGGGGGTGACGCAATTGGTGAATAAGCGTAAACCGGGCGAGTTTTGGGAATTTGAGAATAATGGGTTCTCCCAAGCCGCCCCGGAGTATTTCCAAATCAGTTTTGATGAAAGTGATCAGAAATATATGCAAATCTTCAATAATCAAGTTGGCGTTATTCTGCAAAATGCTGAACTTTTAGCCGCACTCAAGCGACAGGAAGAAAGTTTACGAGTTAAGCCCTGACACCCACCCGAAGTTTAAACTCCGGGCTTATAGCTCAAGGCGATTGAAATCGCTGCTATACAAACTTTCGTCCGCCTGCGCGGACTGGTTGATAACGGGGTTAGCTAACCCGGATTTGGTATGATAACCTACCACCAAATCAAGCGTCGGGGTGGAAAGCCTGACTCCTCCCACGAGTCCCCAGCTTCGTTCAAAACAGCCTCCAGTTCAACCACGGTAAACTCATAACCATCAGTAGCCGCCATTTCTACAAACTCTTCCTTGGTTTTGAGTGCGTCGTATTTAGCTCGCAAGGTTTTATCTTTTCCGCCTGCTTCGAGTAAATTGATCACATTGTCTTGAGACATCTTGGCTGACCTCCATTAGAAACCTGGGTAATACCAATTCTGGATAAAGTTGCACTTGCTCTACCCTACCCCTTACGCTACCTACCCTGACTAAAGAAAGGTTTGCCGGGGTAAATATTCAGTGCCATGTTCCAAGGAAATGGCATGAGATAGCTCATCTCATGGGTAGTATCTCAGCCTATCCGGTAGTTTTTTGTATTTGAGATATCTTTTTGGGATGATTTTTTCCTGAGAACTGTTGCAATTTATTACTATAAAATTAAAAAATTTTACAATTAATGAACTAGAGACGCACTAATGCAAACAAGCTGCTCAAAAATTAACCTCACGACTCCTCAGGCTGAATCACTTCAAAGTCAGATTCATCCAGAGACACAATCAAAGGAACGTCTTTCGGATTAACTAAATTTTTTTCTAAACAGACTACCCAACGTCCTGACTCTTCACGACCTTGGATAATCCCCTGAATACCCGCAGCATATTCAGGGTGGATAACCCGAATTAAGGTTCCTACCTTGAGCATTAGCCAAATAGTATCTGGTTTCCCGTCCCTAAGCATGAGGGACGTTCTGTAATTTTAACCCTATTTTAACCTTTTGTTATACAGAAGAATACCTGGGGTGACAAGTATGCAGATCCCAGGTTTTGTCAAGGTTTCCGGACATAATAGTTAGCTATTATTCCATCAAGATTAGTCGCAGCGCATCTAAACAAACATACCAGGGAAAGGGGCGGTCTTTGAGATCTGCCCATTTTTCCTTGTAGACTTCAACTTGCAGGTGGTAGTGTTGGGAATGATCAGGAGGATGATGTAGTTTGATATATAACGTTGTCCGGTGTTGTGTCTCACTGGTCATAACCAGCCAACAGGGAAAGGTATTCTCTGCATCGGGATGGCTGGGGAAGGTGAGGTGGTGGGCGCGAATTCCCACATAAGTTAATGAATCAGGAATCGGTTCAACCACCTGAAGCGTACAGCCCCAATCTTGCGCCTCAATTTTTTGGGGTTCAATCCTCCGGGCGGTGGAAAAGTTTTTACATTCAGTAACCTGTGCGACTTCAAAGCTAGGAGGACGCTCGAAAATATTCTCTTTGGCATCATTAGCAATAACCTTTCCTTGGGAAAGAATGAGCAAATTATGGCAGATTCGATAGGCTTCTTCTAGCTTATGAGTAACAAATAAAGTTACACCATCATAAGTAGACAGGGTTTCAATCAGCAGTTTTTCAATCCGGCTGCGTAAATAAGTATCCAGGGCGGAAAGAGGTTCATCTAAGAGTAAGGCTTCTGGATGAATTGCCAAAGCCCTAGCTAAAGCAACTCGCTGCTGCTGTCCGCCAGAAATTTGCTCAGGGTAGCGGTTTTCTAACCCTTGCAACTGCATCATATCTATATATTTGGCAACACGCTGTCTGCGTTCAGCCTTGGGCAAATCTTGCAGACCAAAGGCGATATTTTGGGCGATGGTTAAATGGGGAAATAGGGCATAGTTTTGAAACACAAAACCAATCCGGCGTTGGCGACTGGGAATATTAATTTCTCGTTGCGAATCAAATAAAACTCGTCCATTGAGAACAATTCGCCCCTGGTTGGGTGAGTCTAACCCGGCAATGCAGCGCAGTGTCATACTTTTGCCAGAACCGGAAGCGCCTAAGAGTCCTAATGGCTGTCCATTGGCTTCTAATTGAGTTTCTAATGTAAACCCAGGTAAGTGCTTTTTCAGGTTGACAAAAAGTCCTTTCTCGCCATATCTGACCCCCCTGTAATCCCCCCTTAGCAAGGGGGGACGGCGATAGCCTGAAGGGTTTTTTGTGGCATAATTAAAGAATGAGAATACATTTGCCACACGATCTGTGGCGATGGATAACCAATGTGCGATCGCGTGCCACTTGGCGGAGTGCTGTGTTCCTGACCAGTAGTTGATTGCAGCAATTACCAAGAGTGCGATCGCGACCATCAGCAACACCCAATTCAACGCCTCTCCCATCTTACCTGCTTCCGCCGCAAAGAAGATCGCGATCGGCATAGTTTGAGTTTTACCCGGAATACTACCGGCTAACATTAATGTGGCACCAAATTCTCCTAAAGCCCTGGCAAACGCTAAAATCGTTCCCGAAACAACGCCAGGTAATGCCAAAGGTAAGAGAATCTGCCAAAAAATCCGCCATTCTGATGCCCCTAATGTCCGAGCGCAGTGAATCAAATCCTTGTCAATTTGTTCAAAGGCACTCAGTACCGTTTTATACATCAAGGGAAACGCCACAACTGTAGCCGCGATAACCGTAGCTGACCAGGAAAATATTACCGTAATTCCTAATTGCTTTAACAGTTGTCCAACGGGACTATTTCTGCCTAGTAGTAGCAGTAGGAGAAAACCGATAACCGTCGGCGGTAGCACCAAAGGAAGGGTAAACAAACCATCAATTAATCCTTTCGCTTTACCGCCATAGCTATACATCCATCGGGCGGCGGCAATTCCCACTGAGAAAGTGAAGATTGTAGCGACAAATGCAGTCTTTAAAGAAATCCACAGCGGAGATAAATCTGAATAGGGCATTCCACCAGTCCAGTAATCGAATTATGGCGAGAAGGTTGTGGGATGGTTCGATTGATAATATCTCAGCTTTTCCTGGCGTTTTCTGTAGTTTAACTATCTTTTTATACCTTAGGTCCGTAGTAGGGAGCTTTAGTCTATAAACTAAACTTATGAACTCGCCTTGATTAAACGGTGAAATGGCAGGATTATTTTTTTAACGCAGAGGTACGCAGAGGTAAGCGCAGAGGTACGCAGAGGGAGTTGGCTGTTGGGGAAGGACATTTACAATAGTAGGGGCGCAAGGCTTGCGTCCAAGGCATAGTATCTCATTCGATCAGGAAACTCTATATTTGAAACCGTTAATCGCTAGCCAAGCTGAAACCATATTCCTTAAACACAGTTTTAGCAGGTTCAGTTGAGAGAAACTGCACAAATGCTTTCGCTGAATCTTGATTTTCACTCTCTTTTAATACCGCAACTGGATAAATAATTGATGCGTGAGACGCTTCTGGTGCTGTGGCGATAACCTTGACATTATCTGATACGTTAGCATCCGTGGCATAGACTAAACCTGCCTCAACATTTCCGGTTTCTACATAAGAGAGAACTTGGCGCACATCTTTGGCAAAAACCAGTTTACCTTGGATGGGTGCATATAACTTCAGTGAAGTGAGGACTTCCTTTCCATATTGTCCAGCGGGTACACTTTCCGGGTCGCCAATTGCCACTTTGTTCACTTTATCGGTACTCAATTCTTTGAAATCAGAAATATCTGTCTTATCCTTTGGTGTAACCAGAACAATTGAATTTTTCAATAAGTCTTTGCGCGTATCCGTTAACAGCAAATCTTTCTCTTGCAAAGCGTTCATCTGTTTCGGCGCGGCGGAGAGAAAGACATCTACGGGCGCTCCCTGTTCGATTTGCTGTTGCAGAGAACCGGAAGAGCCAAAGTTATAGGTAATGGTAACGTTAGCTTGTTCTTGAGTATACAACGGCGCGATCGCTTTCATGGCATCCTGGAGGCTAGCCGCTGCTGATACCGTGAGTTCTACAGATTCGGGTGACGTTGCAGAAGGGTTTGGAGGTGTCATTTGAGAACAACCCACGACGATTAAGAATGTCGCAACCATCCAAACCATTGAGAGAACAAGTCGTTTTTTCATTTCCCTGTTGCCTCAGCTAATGACTGAGGTGTAGTAAAGGTACAAAAGGTGTTGATAGGATCATCGTACTAATGATTGCCAAACATTGATTGCACAGAAGCCCATGGCACATCTGGGAACAGCTTTGTACAGACGTTCCGCCGGAACGTCTCTACTTGTTACTTCGGCTCAATTTCTACCTGGATATCAGCAGGCTTGGCATAATAGGGAGCGGTTAAGACTAACCCATCTACGCCCGTTGCCGCATAATTGGCAATATTAGCGTCATTAATCCCGCCAGCAGCCAGAGTAATCAGCGTTGGATTCATGGACTTAATCTGGGGAATTGCCTCCGCTAATGCCTCAACATTTACTTTGTCAAATTGAATCCCATCAATGCCTGAAGTGGCTAGGTTAAAGGCGGTAGCCATATCTTTAACTTCAACAATGACTTTCTTTTCCTTAACCTGGCGCTTAATGACGGGTAGTTGCTGAATTAGTTGGTCAATTGAACCCAAAAAGTTGAGATGCTGTTGGAAGATTAAAACAGTTTCCGAAACTCCCAGTCGATGGGGATATGCTCCACCCGCTAAGATGGCTTTCACGGCGATGGGTTTAGTTGCTGGGATAACTTTGCGAGTGGTATAGAGCATCACATCCTGATTCGCCGCTTGTGCTATTTGCACCAGATTGTAGGTTTTGGTAGCTACTCCGCAGGCATATTCGAGTAAATTCTGGGTAGGTTTCCAAGCCAGATGCAAGGCGGCGGCGTTTCCGGTAGCACTGAGAAAGGGGACTCCTGCGTCTAAGATTTGACCCGTTGCCAAGATTGCTGTCACGTCTGCCCCAGTTTGGCGTAAGATACTGGCGGCTTCTTCGGTGCAGGCTAGAACGGTTTTGGCGCGAGTGGTAAAGCGGATTGTCCCTGTGCGATCGCCAATTCCTAGCACCTGAGTGGTTAAATCAAAATAGGGAACGTCTTCTTGGATTAACTGCTGTAGTAACTGCTGTGAGATAAAAACCATTACTTATGCCGCATTTTTGCCTTCGGTAGTCTGTTTTGGCTATATCAGTTTTGCGAGGGTAAAAGTGAGTAAAATAATACAATTAGCTGTTTTTATAAAATTATTCAGCGAAATCAGCAAATCCAGTAATTTTTGGTATTATTAGCTGGTTAACCAATGACTAAATCAGGGATTGAACTATGGAAGTTAGCGCTCGCAATACCTTTAAAGGGACAGTAAAAAAGGTTATACCTGGAGCCGTTAACAGTGAGGTGACTATAGAAGTTGCTCCTGGGGTGGAAATGACGGCAATTATCACCAAGTCTTCTGCGGAACGGCTCGGTCTTGCCGAGGGTAAGGAAGCGTATGCTGTTGTTAAAGCGACAGATGTCATGGTGGCAACGGATTAAAGGGTGCGTGATTGAACACAGGTTGTCCCAAATTCTCAGTTTTCACCAATTAGCAGCCGCCCTGAATCGTAGGGGCGCACAGACTGTGCGCCCTGCTTGTAGTAAGGGCTTTAGCCCTTGATTTCGTTGGGTTTCCTTAGGTCAACCCAACCTACAACCTATTCCACAATTTGTGAAAGAATAATTAAACCTTAACCACAACCTAAGCCACTCCCGGTACATTCTCCAACTTTACCGGCGGCAACTTGCCGTTTACCCTTCAACTTTGACAAATCACTTCCTTCATAAACCGCTTGTAATCCCGTCTCAATAAAACCGCTCATTTCCACGGGAAGCACGCCGCACTTGGTCAAAATTTCTTTAGGGTTATCGCCAATACTACTCGCTAAAATCGCTCGACAATCTTTAAGCATATTAGCGACTTTTTGCCACCGTTCAAAACCACTTCCCCGTTCAGGGGCGAGGCGTTCTTCCACTAAGGTAAAGCCTTGATCGGTTTTCTGCCAAATCTGAAACTGATCCGCTTGACCTAAATGCTGATTCACCAGAATTCCTTCAACGCTTGCCACAGCCACATAGGGACGTTCTTTTTCTTCAATGGGAATAACTTTCTTAGAACAAGCAATTAAACAACCGTGGAATTCCTCGGACTGATCCGCGCCCAAAAGTCCCACGGCATCTGCCCGACAGCGCGTGCAATGGCGCATTTGCGGTAAATATTCCTCGCATTCTTTGCGGATTTTCGCCATCATAATTGCATCGGGTTCAGTCAATCCCTCAAATGGCGTTTCTGCGGTGGGATACATCGCCATGGCATTAAATAAATCTGCCCCCAATTCTGCCATAGCTTTGGCGACTTCCACCACATGATGATCATTAATTCCCGGCATGACAATGCAGTTAATTTTTACCGTAATTCCTGCGGCTTTCAGTCCTTTAACGGCGGCTAATTGGCGTTCTAAGAGTAACTGAGCGCCTTTTAGTCCCTGATACACTGACTTTTCATCCCTCACCCAACGGTAAACTTTGCGAGTAATATCAGGGTCGATTGCGTTGATGGTAACGGTAACGTGACTGACGCCAATTTTGGCAATTTCTTCGATATACTCGGATTTGAGATTCAAGCCATTGGTTGCCAAGCAGAGAATTAAGTCGGGAAACTTTTCCCGCAGTAGGCGCATTGTGCCTAAGGTTTCCTCTGGATTCGCAAAGGGATCACCTGGACCAGCAATTCCAGCAACACTAATTCTCGGTTCTTTCTCTAATACCTTTTCCATGTAAAAAGCGGCTTGGGCGGGAGAAAGAATAGTACTGGTTACACCGGGTCTACTTTCGTTGACGCAATCATATTTACGATTGCAATAATTGCATTGGATATTGCACTTAGGTGCCACAGGCAAATGAACTCGTCCGAACTGTCCTTTTACCTTGACATTAAAACAAGGGTGATTTTCCAAATTAACTGTAGCTGTCATGGTTTTATCTCCTGAAGTGATGAGTTGAATTTAGAGAAACACTCTCTAAACTAAGTCAGTAACAAATGGTTAAATCGTGACTTTTAAACAAATGACAAATGACAAAACTAGAGATAGCCATACCCCACAGGTGAATCGGTTTGCTTCTTCTCGATAATTGCATTCACAATCCGATCCAATAGGTTCTGAGTGCCGCGATAACCCAGATGTAGCATCCGCTGTCCGCCAAAGCGATCGTGAATTGGGAAGCCTACCCGGATCAGGGGAATTTGATGTTGTTTGGCTATGGAATATCCTTTACTGGTGCCAATCAACATATCGGGGTTTAGGCTTTCGATTTCTTCGGCAATTTCATAGAAATCAAATCCTTCTTTGATGATTGGCGGTTCGGTAACAATATCAGAAGTAACCGCGTGAATTGCTTCGGCAAAATGTCCACTATTTCCCCCTGAAGCACATAAGACTATCTTCATGCCAATTTCGGCTAAAAACGCCGTTAACCCGACACACAAATCCTCTTCCCCATAAACAACCACCCGCTTACCAAATAGATATTTATGGGAATCAACATAGGCATCAACTAACCGTCCCCGTTCTAGTTCATGTTTTCTTGGTGTAGCGCAACCAGAAACCTCTTCTAGGGCGTCAAAGAAGCGATCGCACTCTCGCAACCCAATCGGCATACCCAAGGCGTACAGGGGAACACCGCAGCGTTCAGCTAGCAGTTGACCCCCAGAATTACCACTACGCTGCAACACTTGACCGAACTCAATCGTGGCGCTAGAATGTCCCATACTTTGAATTGCTGCAATTGGCGTTCCCCCTTCCGGAATCTTTTCATAGTCCATTTGCGCTGGTCCGTCTAAGGTTTCTGAGATATCCGGTAGGATAATTCCCGGATGATTAAAATCATCGAGAACTTCTTTTAAATAACGGATATCGGCTGGAGAGACTAATCCAGGTAAAAGATTGACTTTGGACCTGTTGAGTGTGTAGGGGCGGGTTTCACTACTATCTTTTTCTGTTCGCCCAGATGTGACTAAACCCGCCCCGACTCCTGGGGATTGGGAAGACGTTGCGGGTTCGACTGTTTCCGATTCAACTAATTGATCAATAACTGCCCTTACTGTGGCATGAAAGCCTTCGATATGGGTGCCACTATAACTGGGGGTGGAGACATTCAATAAGGTTGGCAATTCCCTGTCACCAAATTCTTCCTTAAACTCTTTCAAAAATCCTGTGACATCATCACCAATGGTTTCAGTCAAGCAAGTGGTGGCAATTCCCACAACTTTTGCGCCATATTTATCCATGACATTGAGGATACCTTTTTTCAGGTTAGGTCCTCCGCCATAAACGGCGTGTTTTTCACTCAATGAAGATGAGGCGATGTCAATGGGTTCGCGAAAGTGACTAATGATATAACGCCTCATGTAGGTGGCGCAGCCTTGTGATCCATGCAGGAATGGCACAGTTCCCTCAATACCTCGAAACGCGATGCAAGCGCCGAGAGGTTTACACAGTTTACAGGCGTTAGTTGTGGAAACGTAAGCTTCTGTTTTTTGTTTAATTTTGAGTTTCTTAGACATGGGTCAATCGGTGGCAGCGAATTAGGTAACGGATGAGGAAGAGGCGGAATATTGAAGCTAAGAATGGTTTTTGCGCGGTACGAATCTCCATACCGGAGACATGACAGTGCTATGTACTTCTTTGGCAAAATTAACCATTCCCACAAACCCTTCTAACGCTTCTTTGCGTTCGTGGTTGTGGTCGCAAAACCCTAGCCCTAATTTATAGGCAATGGGTCGTTCTTTTACTCCCCCGACAAAGATATCAACATCTTTTTCTTTTAAAAATGCTGATAGTTCTAAGGGGTTAGAATCATCAACAATAATTGTGCCTTCATCTGTGACTTCGTGGAGTTCTCGGTAGTCTTCGCTGGTTCCCGTTTGCGAACCAACCATAACCACATCCATGCCTAAAAGTCGGAACGCTTTAACTAAGGAAAAAGCTTTGAACGCACCGCCAACATAAATCGCCGCTTTTTTACCTTGCAAGTCTTTGCGGTACTCTTGCAGTTTAGTATACAACAGCGTTAATTCTTCACGCACTAATTCTTGAGCGCGTTTGAGAATTTCTGGGTCATCCTCGAAGAATCGGGCAACTTTATACAAGGCTTCTGCCATGTCTTCTACGCCAAAATAAGATACTCGCAGAAAAGGAGTTCCATACTTCTCCTTCATCATCTTGGCTAAGTCCATCGTCGCCCCAGAACACTGAACCACGTTGAGTGCAGCGCCGTGCGATCGCGCAATATCCCCAACTCTACCATCGCCTGTGATGTTGGCAACAACCTGGATACCCATGCGTTCAAAATATTCACGGATAATCCAAATTTCTCCGGCTAAATTAAAATCGCCCAAAATATTAATACTGCGTGGAGAAATTCCTGTAGTATCCCCTGTACCGACCAAGCGGAACATAGCGGTACAAGCGGCATTGTATCCCGCCCGTTTGTTGCCCTTAAACCCTTCTGATTTAACGGGAATTACCGGGATATTTTTTTCTTGGCTAACTCGCTTACAAATCGCTTCTAAATCATCGCCAATAATGCCCACTATACAGGTAGAATAAACAAACGCTGCATTAGGGTGATGTCGGTCAATCAGTTCCGTTAACGCCTGATAAAGTTTTTTCTCACCACCAAAGATGACATCGCGTTCTTGTAAGTCAGTGGAAAAACTCAACCGATGCAATTCAGGACCCGATGAAAGCGCCCCGCGAATATCCCACGTATACGCCGCGCACCCGATAGGTCCATGAACTAAATGAACCGCATCAGCGATTGGGTATAAAACGACGCGAGAACCACAAAAGACGCAAGCCCGTTGGCTAACTGCACCAGCAAGGCTGTCTTTATTACATTCAAGGTCAAATGGTTGGTTCCCCTTGCGGTGAATTTGCTTTTCACGTTCTTGGAAAATAACAGGTTCCATGTCGTCAGGCTCAAAAATGTTGTACAAAAATACTGTTAGAAGAAGTGAAAAATGCGGGTAATTTGGTGTTGAATTTTACTGAGATATTCGGTAAGCCCCGACACCCGCCAAGAACTCAAGTTCTTGGCTTATAGCTCAAGTCGTCTAAAGACGACTGGAATTCTGGGGAACATGTCACCTTGGGTCTTTGTGGAGGGGCGACTGTTGGCATCAAGTAACAATTGTATCCATTCAATTGACTCGTGTCGCCCTTGACTAATCCTTTCTTTGAAATGTTCTAGAATTCT
>NZ_JAVJRX010000204.1:0-21936 GCF_040219735.1 Coleofasciculus sp. G1-WW12-02
GAAAATGAGACGCGCTCGCGCAACGGCTAAATAATCCTACTCGCGATCGCACTTGAGTGGACTTTAGACTGAAGTCCTCCCAGTGCGGATGTACTACACGTAGGCTAAAGACTTATCCCGTAAGGGTTTTAGCTCACAGCAGTTGGCTTATCTGAGTATTGCTGGCTCAGTCAGGCAACCGCCAAGACCAGTTGTGCTCGTCTCACTAAACGATGTGGATTCGTAGTTCTACGTACAATCTCTTCTAATAGGAGCTGCTGTCTATCGGACAGGATAATCGGAGTGGCTTTAGGACTGGGCACGGCACAATTTCTTTGACTCACATCAAGCCTGATCACACAGGCTAGTGTAAAGTTTACCTCTAGTTGCCACCCCACTCTAGACTGGTGGGTTATTTCTGCCGCGCTGCACTAGGAAAACCCATCCCTTTCCGACTCATGTCAAGAAACGCTGTTTCAAGTTTCCTCAACACTTGTTGTAAAACTTGAGCATTTACTGATTTAAGTTCAGGATTGTTTTTCCTTGCCTCAGTTAAAGACTTGGCTTGCAAGTTGTAGTTAGGAAATGGTGCATCAGCCGGTATAATGTATTCAGAGATGACAGAGCAAGCGTTAACTTCAGATTTCCGAGAATTGAGCCAATTTTTACGTTTGCGTAAAGCATAATTCCATGCCTGACGACAAACTTCCAAATAACGCTCAATTGCCGCTACTTGTTCAATTGTCGGCTCAATTTTGTACTCGTAAGTTAATGTCAACACAGGTCTCACCTCCTTTCTACAAAATCATATAATACTTTGTAGAAAAAAACAATGCATCTGTAAATTCAATCGGGTTTGACCGAATTGAATTTACCTTGGGGGAGTCCAATGTACTCCCAACCTACTCCACGCTCTCGCTATCGCGTCCCGCTTTGAAGATACGTTGCGTAGAGGATGGGGTTCTATAGCTCCCCCTCTCCCCCTACGTTTCGATAGCTTTTGAGAACAATTCATTGATGATCTGTCATTTTCTCATAGGTCCTCCTAGTTCGGGTAAGTCTACCCTAGCTACCAAACTGACTCAACTTGAACCCAAAGCTGTGATTGTGTCCACAGACGCGATCCGGGCGCAGCTATTTGGTGATGAGAACATCCAAGGGGATTGGTCGTTGATTGAGGCGCAAGTGTTACAGCAAATTCATCGATCGATTGCCGATGAAAACCCGGTGATTTACGATGCAACCAATGCCAAACCCGAATGGCGGCGATCGCTGTTGCCCAATATATCCGGTGAAACCGTGCGCTGGCTAGCCTGGTATCTCACCACTCCCCTGGAAACCTGCAAAGTTTGGAACCGACAGCGCCAGCGCCAAGTCCCTGATCAGGTGATTGAGGATTTTTATCGCACATTGCGAGATCATCCGCCTCATACCAGCGAGGGATTTTTAGCGGTGAATTCGGTCAATCTAGCGGATACAGAATCGGATATCTGGACCCATGTTCAACCGTTTTGATCACCCAATCAATCTGTAGAGACGTTGCATGCAACGTCTCTACATCTCTATGTAATCTTAAAGATAGGCAGGATTGAAGGGATTCATCGTTTTATGGGGATGACTGACGAACATAAGGCTGACGTGCCATCGACTGATTCTCAGAAGGTGCAGGAACCGAGGGAAGGGACAACCCCAAAATCGGTTGATAACTCCTGGACAAACCGCATGGCTGGACTCTGGAGTACAGCAACTGATCGCTTACAGAAACTCCTTCCCACAGAACAAGTGACACAAACCGTTATTGACTGGTTTAGTGTTAATGAAACTCAAGTCGCTGAGATTTTGGCGTCGGTGCGGAAAGAACTACCCACAACCGAAGCGTTGCTGATTGGCAAACCCCAATCGGGGAAAAGTTCCATAGTGCGGGGATTGACAGGGGTTTCGGCGGAGATTGTGGGTCAGGGATTTCGCCCCCATACACAATATACTGAGCGTTATGCTTATCCGTCCAATGACCTACCGTTGCTGATTTTCACCGATACCGTGGGTTTGGGTGATGTTAACCGAGAAACACCGATCATTATTCAGGAATTGGCGGGTGAATTGCAACAGGATACTCATCGTGCCAGAATCCTGATTTTGACGGTGAAAATTAATGACTTTGCTACGGATACACTGAGACAGGTGGCTGAACAGTTACAAGAGGAATATCCCCAGATTCCCTGTTTGCTGGCTGTCACCTGCTTACATGAACTTTATCCAACTGATATTACTGATCATCCTGCTTATCCGCCGGAGTATGAAGAGGTCAATCGCGCATTTGAGGCGATTCAGGACACCTTTAAGGGACTTTATAATCGGGCGGTGATGATTGATTTTACCTTAGAAGAAGATGAGTATAATCCTGTATTTTATGGCTTAGAGGCGCTCAGCGATGCTTTAGCTGAGTTATTACCAGAAGCAGAATCCAGGGCGATTTCGCAATTATTGGCACAGGGAGACGCCAGTCAGCAATTAGGAAATCTCTACCGGGATGTCGGGCGACGTTATATTTTGTCATTTTCGATTATGGCAGCAACTCTGGCGGCTGTACCGTTACCTTTTGCCACAATGCCCGTTTTAACCGCGCTACAAGTCTCACTGGTTGGGTTGTTGGGGAAATTATATGGACAGACGCTGACGCCTTCTCAAGCTGGGGGAGTCGTGAGTGCGATCGCGGGGGGTTTTGTGGCGCAAGCCGTGGGACGAGAATTAATCAAATTTTTGCCCGGTTTGGGGAGTGCGATCGCGGCGTCTTGGGCGGCGGCTTATACCTGGGCATTAGGTGAGGGGGCTTGTGTTTATTTTGGGGATTTAATGGGCGGGAAAAAACCCGATCCCCAGAAGATTCAATCGGTGATGCAAGAAGCGTTTCAGTCGGCGAAAGAACGATTTAAGGGTATAAAGTAAACCCTAAAACCCGCCCGGAGTTTGAACTCCGGGCTAATAGCCCAAGTCCATCTTAATGGACTAAAATTCTTATTCAGTCGTCTTCAACTTTAGCTTTCAGACTAAATCCGGGTGTCCCTACCCCCGTTATAACCCAGTCCGCGTAGGCGGACTTTGTTTGTGTAGCAGCGATTTCAATCGCCGTGGCAAAAAAAGGGTAACTTAACTTTTCTCAACACCCTCACAGAGTTTGCGATCGCTCTCACTTACATTTGGGTTAGTTTTGAGATAGTCTCGCAGCCAATTACAACCACGTACTATTAAATTATCTAGCGACTCCAACTTCCATAGTTTGGCTCTCCCGTACTTAGTGTGATAATATTTACTTATACTAACGACTGTTTTCTTGATTTTAGGGCTATAACAAGAGCGGTTACTCAATTTGAAGATTTACCCAAATTCTGCGAGCGCTCTTGTTATAGTCCTCTTGGGGGGTCTACTCGGATTAAGATAGGAAAATTATCGTGAATCCCAATAACTCTCTGCTTCAACGCTGGAATTAATCCCGCATTCACTAGGGAACTTTTGCCGACTCCAGATAGCCCATGAATCACGATTAACTTACTATCATTTCTGCCAATTCGCTCCAATAATCGCTCTAAATCTCGCTGACGCCCTGATGCGATAATTTCCGGCGCAACCGTCTCTTGATTATCGGTTTTAGCTGATGCTTCTTGTCGATGGGGTTGGAGTCTTCCCGCACCAATAAAAGCTCGAATACTATATTGTTGTTCAATAGAGAGCCGCAGTTGCTTTGTGGCAAATGCTGCTAAATAATGCTTTTCTTCAAAATAAAGGTCGCGTAATTCTACGAGAATTCGGATATATACTAAAGGATGTCCTCGATCGCCTAAATCTCTGGCTTGCACCAAATGCGCGATCGCGTCGTGTTTATTCCCGATTTGTCGTTCGGCTTGGGCTAAAAATAGCCAGTTTAATCCCTGAACCCATCGCTTCTGTTCCGGGAGTTGCGCTAAAATATTCACAGCTTGTTGTGCAGCTTGGCGACTATCTTCCCAGCGCTGTTGCTGTAAGGCAACTTCGGCTAAAAAGCTATAATCTTGGGCTAATTTATTGGTAATTCCATACCGTTGATGCAAGGATACCGCCTTTCGCGCTATTTCTTCTAATTCATCCCAGGATTGCATCCGTTGCAAGACTCGTTCGAGTTGGGTAATGGATTTTGCCGCTAAATCGGGGCGGTTTTCTTGTTCAAAGATGTCCAAAGTTTGCTGTAAGGGAATCTTGGCGGTTTGCCAATTTACTTCGCGGTGTTTTGTTCGATCAACGGCGTAATAGTGGTAGAGTCCAATGTGAAATAATACTAACCCGATTTTTAATTTGGGGTTAATCGTTTCTCCGGGTTTGGCAATAAGGGTTGGTTGATTTAGATTATCGGTTTGATTGGAACGAGTATCGGTAAAATTGACATCGATAGTTGAAAACTGGGCAGGTTGATTTAGATTATCAGTTTGATTAGAACGAGTATCGGTAAAATTGACATCGACGGCTGGAAAGGGGGCGGGTTTAGTTACGTTATCAGTTTCAGCCGAAGGGTTAGCTGTAAAACCCGCCCCTACGTGGGTTTGTTGTTGCCAAAATTCTAGGCTTTTCTGGAAATAATCTAAGGCTTCTGGACTATCCCCGGCATTTAATCCGCGTAGAAATGCTAAATCTGCCTCAAACTGGGGGGTTAAGTCTAGTTTTCGCTGGGATAATTCTTTTAAGGCTACCTCGAATTCTGAACGAGTTAAGTAATTTAGGTCTAAAATGTTGGCTAATTTATATAAAGATTGAGGAGAATTTACGGCTAAGGCTTTGGCGAATAGAGACTTGACAGCCTGCTGGAGAGCATTAATTAAGTCATCTGTTGGTATCGCAAATGCGGTTGTTGTTGCCCAACTCTCGAAATCGGGTGCAATTCTCAACAGTCGAATATAAACCCGATCATTCATCCATAAGATGAAAGGAAAAGGAAAATTCTTGCGAAACTCTTCCCGCACCTGATTCATCGCCGCGAACATATCATCCACATTGTCTAAAGCGGCAAAACCAGATACCATAAGGGCAGAAGGCATCTCTTGTCCCAGTTGCGATCGCACGGTGCTAAATAGGGTTCTATCTTCTGGCTTCAGGTGAATGACTCGGATGTCAAAGGTGCATTCCTCTTGCAGTTGCTGGATTAGGCGTTGTTGCAAATACCCATAGTTACAACGCGCCAACATCAGGCAAAACTGTCCCTGAGAGGCTTCCATTGCCCAGGCTAATTCATCTAAAGACTCCTGATTGGCTAGAGTAAAATCTTTCAAGTCTTAACTCCTACATTATTTATTTATTGTAGTGAGTTGAGGGAAAAAGAAACAAAAGATATGACAACTTATTCTGATTGAGGCTAACTATCCCTGAATTAGCCGATGTGGACATTATGAATACTCAACTCACAACTTCCGAACTTAATTCATTTGAAAGTATATTACCCCCTGAACACCCAGCCCAGGACGCGATCGCAACCGTTGTGGTATTGTATATTCTCAAGATTGGGCTAAATATTTTCTGCCAATATACAGAACCCCCCGATTCCAAATCATTACCGGGTGAGTAACGTAGGGGCGCACGTCGGTGCGCCCGATTTAATCGTAAAATCTATGCCACCATTTTAGCTGTGTCAGTCCACTAGGCGCGAATTCATCGGATTAGGGCACGGCAATGCCGTACCCCTACGACACCCAGGAGAATTGATAGGGTAGGGGCACGATATCATCGTGCCCTTCTCAATCCGGGAGGCGAGAGAATAGCGCGACATTCTATCAATATCCCCACCTAGGCGCGAATGCATCGGATTTCAGGGTACGGCATTGCCGTACCCCTACCATACCCAGGGATAGTTGACACCAATGGCGCCCCTACGCCCTACATTGGCTGTCATTTCATTTAGGATAGCTATAACTGAGGCTTTTCTGTGGCAGGGATCAGACAATGGTGCGATTAAAAACGTGGCAATGGATCGTATTGGCAATGCCGATCGCGTCCATCATTATATTCTTACTCCTATCGGCAGGTTGGCAAATCCACGAATGGGGGATTAATTGGATCTGGGGTATCTTTATCCTGATCTTCGCGGGTTGGCGTTGGCTGCTGGTGAAATGGACTAGATCAACCGTCGATCAAGTAGAAGCAGCAGTGGCGGAGGTTAGGGATCAACTCGACGCCACCACAGAGGAAACAACCACCTTACCCGCCACCGATGAGGCGACTCAAACCGCCGAAACCGCCCTGGAAACGGTGCTGAAAAAGGCACAGGATGATCCGCCGATGTGGGAAGATTGGCAAAGGTTTTGGCAACGATGTCAGGAACTTGTTATCGCCATCGCCCATATCTATCAGCCAGAGGCGAAATATCCCTTACTAAATATCTACATTCCCCAAGCTTACGGGTTAATTCGAGGAACGGTGGATGACTTAGATCAGTGGATGCAGAAATTATCGCCAGCGCTGAATCAAGTAACCGTGGGACAGGGATTGCAAGCCTATAAAGTGTACCAGAAACTGGAACCCTCCGCCCGGAAACTTTGGCAAGCCTGGAGTTGGGCGCAGTGGGTAATGAATCCAGTGGCGGCGCTAGCAAGACAAGCGAGTCAGCGTTCGAGTAATCAAGCCACTCAGCAACTGTTGGTAAATTTAGGACAGATGCTGCGAGAAGCGGCGCTAAAGAACTTATCTCGACAAGCGATCGCGCTTTATAGTGGAAGTACCCCACCGGGTTCAGCTACCATCTCCCCACCCAAACCCCAACTCCCCCAGGTAAAAACTAAAACCCTGCGGGATATCCTAGAACAAGCCGAACCCGTGGAAGTGGTTGCACAAAAGCCGGTGAGTATATTACTGGTGGGGCGTACTGGATCAGGTAAAAGTAGCCTAATTAATACATTATTCCAGGCAGACCGTGCCGAAGTCGATGTCTTACCCAGCACCGATCGCATCCAGAATTACCACTGGCAAACCCCAACCGGAGAAACCCTGACGCTGTGGGATACGCCGGGATATGAACAAGTCAACCGATCCGATTTACGGGACTTGGTACTCGATTATGCCACGAACGCCGATTTACTGCTACTGGTAACCCCCGCCCTCGATCCGGCGCTACATAGTGATGCGGAGTTTCTCCAGGAAATCGAAGCCGATATTGAAGACTTACCCGCGATTACCATTGTCACCCAAGTCGATCGCCTGCGCCCGATCCGAGAATGGCAACCCCCTTATGATTGGCAATGGGGTGAAGGTACCAAAGAAAAAGCGATTCGGGAAGCGACGGAGTATCGCGCCCAGAGTTTAGGGAAATGGTGCGATCGCGTCTTACCTGTGGTGACGGCTGATTGGAAAACCGGGCGCACCCCTTGGAATATCGAGGCGCTATCGTTAGCATTAGTTGACGCGATCGCACCCGCTAAACAACTGCGTCTAGCCCGCTTTTTGCGAAACCGAGAAGCCCGCCTGGTAGAAGCAGCTAAAATCATTGACCATTATACATTTCAGATGGCAACGACTCAGGGGTTAGCGGCGTTTCTCAAAAGTCCTGTGCTACAGTTTGTATCCACATTGACAACAGGATCTCCCATGTTAGCGTTTGCCCTCGCTGAACAAATTCCCGTCGAACAGTTACCTGTAGTGATTGGTAAATTACAGATGGCGTATGACTTATTCTCCTTGCTAAATGCAGAGGATACCCAGATCAAATTGGACTTGCGATCGCTTTGGTCATTATTATTAGATAATTCCTCTTCTCCCGATCGCAATGCCTGGGCATTTGGTCACGCCTTGGTGGAATATTGGACACAGCATTTAAGTATTGAACAATTACGAGAAAAGTTTAAGTTTTATCTAAACCAACAAGAAAACTCCCAGTAGGTGAACAAGGGCAAAAATGACGGTTCAAGATGATCGTCGAGAAAACGAATTGATTAGTCTATTTCAACTCCAAAAACCTGCCAACGCCACTCGCAGCGGTACAGATGCTGTTCTCTATTTCAATGAACGCTATATCCCCTTTGAATTGAAATCAACGACAAGTTCTTCTGTAACAACTGTTCGTGATTTTGGGTCAACTCATATTCAAAAGTGGCAAGGCAAACACTGGTTATTTGGTTTCTACAATAAAAATGGCACAAAATTAAACTATTGTCTCTATGGTTCTCCCCAAGCCATGGAAAAATGGATTAACGAAAAAGAAGCTTATATCTTACCTGACTATAAACTCGCTCAACTTGCACCTGAATTGCTAACTATTGATGTGCTTTACGAAATTCTGGGAGAAAAGCAGGTTTATACACTGGAAGACGCTCGTCGTCTGCAAAAGAAACAGTACCCAATCCAGCAGTATCGTAACCAGATGGATTTATTTCAGGGCTATTCATCTGAACGAATGCTTTCTATTTTAAAGGATAGATGTCAATATTTAATCGAGAGAGGTTCAACCTTAAATAATCCTCACATTCCGGCGTCTTATTTTCGAGATTGGAAACGGATTACCGAAAATCATGCTCAACGTCTGCGGGAATTGGTAGCGGAAGCACTTCACGATAAAGCTTGAGCAATAGACACAGCAACTTTATACGCCATTGGTGGGGGAACAGCATTACCAATTTGACCAAGGGCTTTATAAACAGCGCCATTAAATGACCAAGATTCAGGAAAGCCTTGCAAAATGGCACAGTCAGGTACAGATAACCTAAAGTGACCATTATCTGGCACAAATAAACGTGCTTGTTCTCGATTTAAAGCGACTCCATTGGGCCAAATTTGCAGTTTTTCCCAAATCTTTTGGGCGGAAACACTACTCAACACGGACGTGGTATGACGGGGACCTGTAAGAGAACTGCGAATAGTAGGAGATAAGGCATCAAATCCGATATCGGGTAATCCTAATGCTTCACGCACCCCCATACAAGGTTGTAAAGTTTCAGACTGCTCTAGAAGCGAAAATAGATCAAGTTGAACAGGTGTTTTAGCATTATCAGTGGACAAATGATTCCAAGCGTGGGTGGGGAGAGGAGACTGATACGTTGTCGCCATTTTTTCCTGACGAAACCCCACAAAAAATACACGTTTTCTCTTTTGGGGAATTCCGAAGGATGGCGCTGAGAGGATAACTCGCATGAGTGTATAGTTTTGACTCAGGGGGCGTTCAATCACCTCTTTTAGATAGGAACTGAATTTTTTGCCCACCAATGCAGTAACATTTTCCGCCACAAACGCAATTGGCTCAATTTCTAATACCGCCCGGATAAATTCTGGAAACATATCACGGCTGTCTTCTTTCCCTTTCTGACGACCGGCTACAGAAAAGGGTTGACAGGGTGGACCACCATGAATAATATCAACCAAGCCTCGATAGTGTCGCCAGTTTACCTGGGTAACATCCCCAGGTTCACCCGCAAACACCTTCCATTCGGGTCGAACGTTACTTAAGGTAACGCCAGACTCAGGTAAAATATCGTAAGATGCAACATGGGTAAATCCAGCGCGATCAAAGCCCAGATCTAGACCGCCACCACCACTGAATAAAGAGAGCGATCGCCAGCCGTTATTTGCTAATTGTGGCATTAGATAGTCAGGATTGAGCCGAGGTACGTTAATCGGATGAATTGGAGTTCGTCCCTCACCCCGAACAGCTTTGGCTTTGGCTCGACTCGACGCCTGAGAACGTTTCCGGTAAACCTCTCGTTCCTCGTCAGTGATGTCCCAACCTTGATGCCAAGATGATGCTGCCATAAATGGGTCTTGAATATCTAGTCAATCGATTATAAACCTTTATTTTCTGAGCAAAAATACCTGCTAAAACAATGAAAGCGGCAATATCATCCAGATTGCTCCTGGTGACAGGTTGGCTAGTTTTACAGGATAAGCGATGGTGCAGGCTCCCTCGCGATTTATCCGAGGGATGAAACTGAGCGATCGCGAAAGTTTTCGGTCTACTGAATGTCAGAATAGTCTGATAAGCTATCTAGGAAGCTGACTTAGGGTCAGCCCTAAAGTTGTCACGGCTCAAAAATCGGGTTGGCATTGAGAGACACCATGGAATGGCACGGAACAGATGCTCAAAGTTTGGCAATTATCGATCGCGAAATTGGCGCTCATACCTTTTCACCCGCCGAGTACGAAATTGTGCGCCGGGTGATTTATGCAACAGCCGACTTTGAGTATCAAAAGCTGATTCGCTTTTCCGAACGTGCCTTACAAGCCGGTGCGGCGGCGCTAGCGGCTCGTACTACGATTGTGGTTGATGTGCCGATGGTACAGGTGGGAATTACGCCTCACATCCAAGAAACCTTTGCCAATCCCGTCTATTGCAGCATGGAAGCCATCACGCGCCCGCAAAAAGAAAAGACGAAGGCGGCTTGGGGAATTCAAACCCTAGCCAGACGCTACCCAGAGGGGATTTTTGTCGTGGGTCAAGCGCAAACGGCGCTCACGGCTTTGGTGGAATTGATTGAGGCTGAGGAAATCCGCCCCGCACTTGTTATTGGTACGCCTTCAGGATTTGTTGAGGTGGATGTTGCTAAATCCCGACTCGAAGATTCCTTAGTGCCTCATATTCGCATAGAAGGGCGCAAAGGTTCATCGGTTGTGGGGGCGGCTATTGTTAATGGACTGGTAGACTTAGCATGGCAGGCGTATGGGCAGGATAGTGCGGGTGTCAGTTGAATTTTGGTGCGCGAGCGTAGGGAAGTTTTGACCCTTCGCGACCCTCGATTGCATGGTGTTGAGTTGTGTGTAGGGGCGGGTTTTACTGCTATCGTTTCTTTCCTTACCCAGATGTAACTCGCACCCGCCCTGACTAATGCAGCCTACTTCCCCAGCTTCCCCGGCTCCCCCAGCTCCTCAACGTCGGCGACGCCGAGTCTTAACCACACGCTTAGCTGGATAATCATCCTCCTCAGCTTGAGTTAACTTGCGACTAACCTGGTTAAACACATCATGCTGTAAGTAAGGATAGTCACTTACCCAGATATTCAAACGAGGAATATAAATATCACTGCTTTTGGTAATACGGGATAAATCAGGCTGATTAGACATCACCACCATCTGGGCAATTTGACCGGGAACAATGCCTTTGTGAGTGCGGCGTAGAGGGACTTGTAGAAGCGTGGTAAATCCAGTCTCGTCACCGACTTCTAGATTAAGGCATCGCTCCCGATTTTCCACAATCACCAACTCACCCCGATTGTTGACATTTTCTTCAGTACCAATCAATTCTTCGGTGACAAATACATCCAATACTCGACCTTGCCAGAAGCCGCTATATTTATAGCGACGTACCTCCAGATTACGCCGACTTGCCCAATAGACAGGACTCCAAAACCAGTACAACCCAGTGATAATAACTAAGAGAAAGCGTAAGGGATCAAACCCCTCACCCAAAAAGAGTCCTAAGAGCAATACGACGACTACAGCGACAACCGAAATCAGCAGTCGCCTTAAAAACTCTGGGAACTTACCCCAGTAGTAAGAATACTGGGGAGCTGTCGCAATCAAGGGAATGATTTGCTCAAAGGTCTGGCGGGTAAGTGGTACTAGCATGGGTTTTAGTCATTAGTCATTGGTCATTGGTCATTGATCATTGGTCATTGGTCATTGAGTCACATTGAAGACTAGGAAAAAACAAAAGACGTAGCGTGCTTCTTTTCGAGAGCAAATATGACAAAGGACGAATGACGAATAACATTACAATATTTTATCTAATCCGTAGATGAGAGATTTGAGCTGAGTTACCTTGCGAATGGCAAGCAAGACTCCTGGCATATAACAAGAGCGATCGCTGGTATCATGACGCAGGGTGTAGATTTGACCAGTAGCACCAAAGATAACTTCTTGGTGAGCGATTAAACCGGGTAAGCGGACACTGTGAATGCGAATGTTGTCATTGGCGACACTACCCCTAGCCCCGGCTAATTTTTCCGTTTCTTCTACAGTAGCTGGATTATAGGTTTTGCCCAATCCGGCTAATTGTTGAGCGGTTTGAATCGCTGTACCGCTTGGGGCGTCAGCTTTTTGATTGTGGTGGAGTTCGATAATTTCAACGTGGTCAAAGTAGTGGGAGGCTTGGATGGCGGCTTGTTGCAATAAGACCATACCAATGGAAAAATTGGGAATAATTAAGGCACCTGTGGTGGCTTTTTCGGCAAACTCACCCAAGTCTTGGATTTGATCACTCGTGAGTCCAGTTGTGCCGACAACCGGACGAACCCCATAAGCAATCGCGGTGCGGACATTCTCATAAACGCTGTCAGGGTGGGTAAAATCCACCATCACCCCCTGCACTTTTTCCTGAGTCGCCATGACTAGGGTTGCTTGCAGGTCGTTCAAAATGGGAATTTCCAATGCACCACAACCCGCGACTTCCCCAACATCTTGACCCATATAGTGCGGGTTGCTATCGACAGCACCAATTAAGGTCATATCTTCGGCTTGACTGATTGCCTTAATCACTTCACGACCCATTTTACCCGCCGCACCGTTGACAACAACGGGGATGGGAGATGCATTTGACATGGTTTTGCTTTATCCTTGAGACTCGTCAAGGGAATTTTAACAGAAAAAAAGTTTAGCATTGCCAAAATAGCGTGATTATGATATTTTATGATAAATAAATACAACTCTTAACTCGCTGCTACCTCAATGTGGTAAACAATTGTACTTATAGAAAAAATAATGACTAACCTAGCCAAGAAATACAACAGCAACTTTTTCGCAGCGCAAAAGGAAGGATCTTATCGAAGTGCGAAAGAGTATTTAGCTTATTTTTTCAGTTTCTATCAACCAAATTCTATTGTGGATTTTGGATGTGGAACAGGAACCTGGCTAACCGCAGCGCATGAACTTGGGGTTAAAGATTTAGTCGGGATTGATGGAGGATGGATTCAAGATAAAAAAATTAATGAAGAAAATATATGTTATAAAATGATAAATCTTGAAAAACCCATTAAACTAGACAGAAAATTTGATCTGGCAATAAGCTTAGAAGTGGCTGAACACCTGAGTGAAATTAGAGCTAAGTCTTTTGTATCTGATATTTGTTCGGCTGCTGATTTAGTCATATTTGGTGCTGCAATAAAATGTCAAGATGGAGTCAACCATATAAATGAACAATGGCAGAGCTATTGGGTAAATATATTCAGGGAACAAAACTATGAATGTATTGATTTTTTTAGAGGCAAGTTTTGGAATGATAAGAATGTAAATAAGGACTATGTTCAAAATACATTTCTTTATATGAAAAGAGGAGATGAAAGAAGCCAGTTATTGTCCACCCAAGAAATTCACCCAATTTATGACGTATGTCATCCTATATTTTTTGAAAGACGTTCAAAATACTGTAGTCTAAGAACCTATATCAGAACTACACCGGAAATTCCTGGTCTAATTGTAAAAGCCGTCTTAAGGAGGCTTATAAATCGCTAACCTCTCCATATCGCTCTATTGATCACTTTTGGAAAAGAACCATCGATGCTGATTTTTGAAAGCCTCTGCTGCAAGCAAAACCCTGATGCAATATCCGAATAAGCTGTTCGGCATTTAAATTGGGATACCTCAATCGCTCAAAGGCAACAGTCAACAGGCAACAGGCAACAGGGAATACACAATTTAAATGCGTTTTAGCTTAGCTCGGGCAATTGAGCGAACGGTGAGTTATGTCCAAGTCCTTATCCATTATCGGCTGGCGGGAACGAGTCGCCTTGCCGGATCTAGGAATTGCCCAGATCAAAGCTAAAATTGACACCGGAGCGCGTTCCTCCGCCTTACACGCTTTTGATGTAGAAACCTTCTCACGGGATGGCAAAACCAGGGTTCGGTTCAAAGTCCATCCCTACCAACGGGATAATCATCGCACTGTCTGTGCCGAAGCTGAACTGATTGACCAGCGACAGGTTCGCAATTCTGGGGGTCACGCCCAGTTACGACCCGTCATCCAAACTATGGTAGAACTAAACGGGGAGCGCTGGTTGATTGAACTCACTCTGACCAACCGAGATGTCATGGGATTCCGGATGCTGTTAGGGCGTCAAGCTATCCGCAAACGTTTTTTAGTCGATGCGGGTCGGTCTTTTGTCCAAAGTTCAACCGGGAAGCGCAAAGTTAAGCAAACGACTCTATAGTTCTGGTATGAAAATAGCTATCTTGTCCCAGGATGCTTCGCTATATTCCACGCGACGCCTCAAGGAAGCGGGGGAAGCGCGGGGTCATGACATGCGGGTGATTAATTACCTGCGCTGTTATATGAATATTACGTCTCATAAGCCAAAGGTTGTGTATCAAGGGCAAGTTTTGGAACAGTTGGATGCGATTATTCCCCGCATCGGTGCGTCTAAGACGTTCTATGGGACGGCTGTGGTGCGCCAATTTGAAGTGATGGGTGTGTTTACGGCGAATGAATCCCAAGCCATTTCTCGTTCCCGCGATAAGTTACGCTGTCTTCAGATTCTCTCCCGTGAAGGTGTGGGACTTCCGGTGACTGGGTTTGCTCACTCCACTCAAGATATTGATGGGTTAATTGACATCGTTGGCGGTGCGCCTCTGGTGATCAAATTGCTCGAAGGGACTCAAGGGATTGGTGTGGTTTTGGCGGAAACTCATCAAGCGGCGAAGTCGGTGATTGAAGCGTTTCGCGGTTTAGATGCCAATATTTTGGTGCAGGAGTTTATTAAAGAAGCTGGGGGTATGGATATTCGCTGCTTTGTGATTGATAACAAAGTTGTGGCGTCGATGAAGCGACAAGGCGCACCCGGCGAATTTCGTTCTAATCTGCATCGGGGCGGTAATGCTGAAAAAATTAAGCTAACTCCAGAGGAACGGAGTACGGCGGTACGGGCGGCGAAAGCGATGGGATTGAGAGTCGCTGGTGTGGATTTGTTGCGCTCTAATCATGGTCCGGTGGTGATGGAAGTTAACTCATCCCCTGGTTTAGAAGGAATTGAAAACGCTACGGGTGTGGATGTGGCGGGGAAAATTATTGAATTTTTGCAAAAAAATGCAGCATCAGGAAAAACGCGCGATCGCATTCAGTATTAATTGGTCATTAAGACGCGCCATGGCACGTCTCTACATTGAACTGTGAATCATGAAACTATAACAATTGGTGGGATTAGTGTTGCACCCGGAGAACGGAAACGCACAGAAATTCCGGTCGCCCGCCTACCGACGCAAACGCTGCTCTCGTTACCGGTTACTGTGATTAATGGCGTTGAGGCTGGACCACGACTGTGGATTAGTGCGGCGATTCATGGCGATGAAATTAATGGGGTGGAAATTATTCGCCAAGTCTTAGAACGGATTAATCCGTCTCAGCTTCAGGGTATCCTGATTGCGGTGCCAATTGTTAATGTTTTTGGCTTTATTGAACAATCGCGTTATTTGCCCGATCGCAGAGATTTAAATCGTTCGTTTCCTGGTTCCTCTCGTGGTTCTTTAGCCTCTCGTTTGGCGGATTTGTTTATGACTGAAGTAGTGAGTCGCTGTACCCATGGGATTGACTTGCACACGGCGGCTCAACATCGCACGAATTTACCGCAAATTCGGGCGAATTTGGATGACCCAGATACTTATTACTGTGCTAAAGCTTTTGCTGCACCCCTGCTGATGCATTCAACAATGCGTGATGGATCTTTGCGCCAAGCGGCGACAAAACGAGGTATCCCGATCCTTGTGTATGAGGGGGGTGAGGCGTTGCGATTTGACCCGGATGCGATCGCAATCGGTGTAGACGGTATCCTACGGATGATGGTGGGGTTAAATATGATTGAGTTGGCGTTTCCTCATTCTTTGCACCCATCATTAGAAGTTAAAGAAACTAAGTGGGTACGAGCGCCCCGTAGTGGGATTTTGCGTCTTAATGTTCGATTAGGTCAGCGAGTTGACAAAAAGCAAGTTTTATGTATTATTTCTGATGCCTTTGGTGAGAATAGCACTAAAGCTTATGCACCCTTTGATGGCTTAGTTATTGGTCACACGCAGAATCCATTGGTGAATCAGGGCGATGGGATTTTGCATTTAGCGGTTTTGAGTGATTAGGGAATAAGTATGACAATAGATAGTAAAAAATTAAACTCATTTAAATTTTTGTTGCTAGAGAAAAAATAAACAAGAACACTAAGATAAAATTCAGTCTGTTTGTGCCAGGAAATTAACCTGATGAAATCTGCTCAGTGGTGCTTAACCGGACTGTTTACTCTCTTAGCTGGAACTCTACGCCTAGTAACGGCTGCTCCAGTTTTGGCTCAATCGATTATCCCCGCCTCAGACGGTACGGGTACAACTGTCACTCAAAATGGCAATCAGTTTGATATTCAAGGTGGCAGTTTGTCAAGTGATGAGACAAATTTATTCCACAGTTTCCAAGAGTTTGGCATTGATTCGGGTCAAATTGCTAATTTTCTGGCAACTCCAAACATGAGAAATATTCTGGGACGAGTGATGGGGGAAAATTCCTCCATTATTAACGGGTTGATTCAGATGACTGGGGGAACGGCAAACTTATATTTAATGAATCCGGCGGGAATTGTTTTTGGGTCTGATGCTCAACTCAATGTTCCGGCTGACTTTACGGCAACGACGGCGACAGGAATTGGGTTTGGGAATAACTGGTTTAATGCATTTAGTAACAATAATTATCAGCAGTTTGTCGGAGACCCCAGTCAATTTGCCTTTGACTTATCCCAAGGGGGAATAATTATTAATGGGGGTGAATTGGCGGTTGAACCCGGACGGGATTTAGCGCTACTGGGTGGACAAGTTGTGAATACGGGAGAGCTGACAGCATCCGGGGGAACGATTACAATCGCGGCGGTGCCGAATTCTCGTTTGGTGAAAATCTCCCAACCGGGACAAGTGTTAAGTTTCGAGGTAGAGTTACCGAGGAATAATCAGGGGTTAGCGTTACCCAAGAATCCTCTGGATTTAGCGGCGTTGTTAACGGGTTCAGGCAATAGGGTGGAAACTGGGGTAGAGGTAACCCCATCGGGAGAGATACAGACGGATTCTGGGGGGATTATACCAAGTCAGGTTGGGGTTGCGATCGCGTCAGGAAAAGTTGAGTCAGGTACAGGTCATATTTCGATCTTGGGAATTGGCGGAACCGAAGAGAATACTACCTCAAATATTCCTGGTATCCAAATTAGTCAGGGAAGCCGTGTCGAAGCGATTGGACAAGGAATAATTACTTTAAACGGTACAGGAGGAAGCGGCGGAAATTTCAGCGAAGATAATAATCGAGGTAATCGGGGAATCTCGATTGAAAACGCTACAGTATCTTCCCAAGATGGCACTATTCATCTCATCGGTACTGGGGGTTCTGGAGACAATGGTTTACATTATGGGGTTTCTATTGGTGGTCAGGGGGGAAGTGTCCAGTCAACAGGAACAGGAATGATTATTGTTGAGGGAACTGGAGGGAATGGAGGAGACGGAACGTTACATGGTAGTCAAGGGATAAAACTTGATTTAGGTGGTTTAGTTAGTAGCAAAGATGGGGATATTCAGTTTGTTGGTGAGGCGGGAACTGGACCGGATCAATTTAACCATGGGGTTGAACTGTTTCGCGGTTCTACTGTTGAGGTGACAGGAACTGGAACTATTACGATTGAGGGAATTGCTGGCGCGGGAATAACAGAAAATCATGGGATTAGAGTTCAGGAATTTAGTGAAGATAATCCCTCTCGGATTACGGCGAAGGATGGCGCGATTACTTTAACTGGTGTGGGGAATGGAACAGGAGACAGTAACTATGGCATTGATTTAAGAGGGGGTGGTGTGGAGACAACCGCCGACGGAACTCTAACCCTGGAGGGAATCGGTGCTAATGGTGCAGCCGGGATTAATGTGCAAGATGGTTTTATTCAAGCCAGAGGAACGGGAGAGAGTACAACAACCTTGATTGCGGATCAGATTCGGGTAGTGGATACTCCAAATATCCCGCAAACGCCACAAGTTCAAGGGACAGGAACGGTGGTGTTATCCCCCCTTGACCCGACTGTAAATATAACCATTGGAGATACAACCAATAGTAATAGGAATACCTGGAATCTGGATAGCGATAAACTGAATTTCTTCCAAGAGGGATTTGAGCAACTTGTGATTGGTGGGGAAGATAATCAGGGTACAATTACATTGACAGATGATATCACGTTTAAAGTCCCCGTAATTTTGCGATCGCTAGTTGGTTCAGGGGCAATTGATACTACAGGTTTTACCCTGACTGGCACTCAGGATGCCACGATTACGCTACAAGCTAATCAAAGTGTCACCACGGGTACTATTATCAATCCAGGTCGTGGGATTACCCTAACAAGTAAGGGTTCGATTAATACCCGTGCTGGAATCCTTGATAGTCATGATCAAACCAGCAATGGGGGAGCGATTACTCTAACTGCTGTTCGGGATATTACCACAGGCAATATTGACACCAGTTCCGGTGGAAATGGTCAAGGTGCAACCATCACTTTAACCAGCCGTGATGGAGAAATTATCACGAATGATCTCAACAGTTCTGGATTCAGTGGCGGTGATATTTTAATTAACGCAGCGACGGCAATTACAACGGGAAAAATCACTAGCAGTGGTACTATCAGCGATGGTGGTAATGTTACTTTAGACCCCATTGGTGATATCCAAGTTACCTTTATCAACGCTCAAGGGGGAAATAATGGTCAAGGGGGTAAAGTTGATAGTACTGCTGGTCAATTTTTCCGCGCCACGGGAACATTTATTGACCGGGATGGGATTAACGCTAGCATCTCTACGGCTGGGGGATTGGGTGGAAATTCTATCACGCTCAGACATGGTGGAGATGGTGTCACTCCCTTTATCGTGGGTGATGGGACAACCAATGGAACCAGGGGAACGATTACCAGTGGCGATTTCACTATTTCCCCAACTCAATCCTTTCTGTTTACTCAGAAGGTAGGTAATATTCAGATTATCAGCGTTGATTCCCCACCGATTTCAACGCCTCAACCGATTCCGAATACAGATGAAACGAATCCTCCTATCAATCCTGTTAATTTACTTAAACCTGTCACTGAAACCCCTTTCTACACCGACGAAGACGAACTCGGCAAACTTCCCCTAGTTGAAGTTGATACCCAAGTTGCCAAATGGGAAGAATCATTAACTCGCGACTATGAAACCTATTTGGAACTCAAGGATATTTCCATTCTGACTCTCGCAGATGCCCGGGAAACTCTACATCGTATCGAACAAGCCACAGGGGCTAAACCTGCGCTTATCTACGCCATTTTTGTACCCACTACAATTGCCAGTCAAGATAGTCAATCCTCAACTGATGCATCTCCCTCACGAAATAATGACCAATTAGAAGTTATCCTCGTTACTGCGAATGGGCAACTCATACGCCGCACTATACCCGGTGCAACCCGCGAAAAAGTAATGGATACCGCCAACGAATTACGTCGCGCCGTTACCGATACTCACATCCCTCGTCCCTATGAAAGTTATGCCCAACAGCTTTATCAGTGGTTAATTGCCCCCTTAGAAACAGAATTAAAGACGCAAGAAATTAATAATCTCGCCTTCATTATGGATCAGGGATTGCGTTCCCTACCCCTGGCGGTTTTGCATGATGGGGAAAAATTTATAATTGAACAATATAGTATCGGTTTCATGCCCAGTCTTTCTCTCACCGATACCCGCTATCGAGATGTGAGAAATTTGCAGGTTTTAGCCATGGGTGCGTCCCAATTTACGGATCAAAACCCATTGCCGGCTGTACCTACTGAATTATCCGCGATCGCGACTCAATTATGGCAGGGTGAATCGTTCCTCAATGAAACCTTTACCGCCGCCAATTTGAAAACAGCGCGGGCATCCCATCCCTTTGGTATCATCCATTTAGCTACCCATGGCGAATTTAAACCCGGTAAGCCGAATTCTTCCTATATTCAGTTTTGGGATAGTAAACTTAAACTGAGTGATATCCGCCAGTTGGGATTACATGACCCCACCGTTGAACTGATGGTATTAAGTGCCTGTCGGACGGCTTTAGGGGATGAAGAGGCGGAGTTAGGATTTACAGGGTTAGCGGTACAAGCTGGGGTTAAATCCGCCCTGGGAAGTTTATGGTATGTCAGTGATGAAGGTACATTAGGGTTAATGATTAACTTCTATGAACAATTACAGCAAGCGTCTCTGAAATCAGAAGCATTGCGACAGGCACAATTAGCCATGACTCGGGGACAAGTGCGATTGGAAGGGGGTTACTTGATCACACCAACTCGTCGCATTGCCTTACCGCCAGAATTAGCTAATTTGCCAGATAAGGAATTAACTCATCCGTATTATTGGAGTGCTTTTACCTTAGTGGGAAGTCCATGGTAATAAAGTTTTGAGTTTTGACCCTTCACTTCAGAAAAAGGGCATTTTTGTAGGGGCGGGTTTCACTACTATCGTTTCTTCCTTTACCCAGATATAACTAAACCCGCCCTGACTGAGGAATGCGATCGCCTATCTTGTAAGTTGGATTCCGTTCCTGGTATCATTGGCTTATTTGCCAAAGTCTTTAGCCGTCAGGGAAAGTCCAGGACTCAAATCATTAAACAACTTAGCTAGAGACTCAGCTTGAAATTTGCTAATTCCCCTTTCACCATTAACAATCTCCCTGACAAGCTCAAGAGAACCAAAAATCTCCACCAAAGTAGCAGGTTGCACATCAAACTCGTGCATTAGGGACTCCATTGTAGCGACAAGAGTAGACTTACCCATCGGATAATGTTGAGCCTCGTAAGTCTCAATCAGAAAAACTAACAAATCAAAAAGCATCGTTTCCGCTTCCGTCAACTCACCCGACATCATCCCCTCTACTACACTCAAGGCTCTCTGATACTCCGCCTCTGTGTTAATGAGCTTAGGCTGATACTGAATTAGTAAGTCAGCATAGGTTTTTTCACTAGAAGTAGGGATCATTTTTCCACCTTTCCTTATCGTATTCAGCATGAGTCATAATATATTTAATAAAAATTGTCTGCCTGGAATATTTAATATCCACAATCAACCGATAGTTATTACCTTTGATGTTGAACACAGTAAAATTACCAACCGCTTCTGCCTTGGGATACTTTTTCTGAACATCTAATAAATTCGACCACTTCGCTTTAGATGCAAAGTTATACCAGTCATTGAGAGCATCTTCAGAATCAGCGTGTTCTACCCAGAATTCCCGTAATTTGACTTTACTGATTACATGCATCCCTTCTTTTCTCTGTAGCCTGTATCCGGTGCCAGTTTTAAACAGAACCGAAACCCTATCTACAGGCGCACATATTTTTCCATTTTAAAAGTATACAAAAAAAATAGTGTGATCGCTCTTATCCTAATCAGAAGGCGCATAATACCCCGATGTTATTGTCTTGGTACACATCGATAGGGCGCAGGTCGTGTGCGCCCCGATAGATTGAAGTAAGAGTAGCCAACTAATCCTCTGGATTGGTAATCAACCTAGCGCCACGGTTACGGGTGAAATACCCCCATGCCCATTGCACCATGACGATAATTTTATTATCAAATTCAATCAGGAAAAAGATATGAACAAAAATCCAGGCTAACCACGCCAAAAATCCGGAAAATTGTATAAAACCTAGATTCACCACAGCCGCATTGCGTCCAATCACGGCTAAATTGCCGTAGTCTGTATAATGAAACGGGGGTAATGCTTCTCCTTTGAGGCGTTTCTGAATTAAAGAAGCCACATATTGTCCCTCTTGCATGGCAACGGGGGCGACACCGGGTAAGGGTTTGCCATCGTCGTATTGGTGGGGGAAATTGGCTAATTGACACTCCCCGCCCTATAAGTGCGGGGATTCTTAGTTCCGCGACACACCTTACAATTATCTATCCTTGCGGCAATACTTAAACCAAACACCCGTAGAAAACTACCAAGTATTGAGCCTAATTTAGATAACTCCAGAG